>JAUVLL010000039.1 GCA_030600745.1 Spirochaetaceae bacterium
TGGTTGGAATAAATGGAATGCCGGGAGAAGATGGAGTTTTTGCTCCTGGAGATATAACCCCAACAAGTCAAGGTGATAAGAATAGATTGGGAGATATTAACAAACGAGGAGAATATAATATGAATAATCTTAAGGAATTCCGAATAATTGAGATTCCAGAATGAGAAAAATATTAATCGCTTCAATTATATTCATTGCTATAAGCCAGATATCATCTTGTAGTAAGGGAAACGAGGAAGTACCTGAGGGATCTCTTACTATTGAAAGGGATGTTCCTGAGCCGGGTTCACCTGTGTTCGCTCCTGGCGATTTTGAAGAATTGAAATTTGTTCCTCCATTATCCTCTGAGAAAATAATTATTGAGGAAGATGGTATATCAGATCCAAAAACAAATAAAATCCTAATTTTTAAAAAATTTGAAGATAAGAAAGAACTATTATTTACAATAATGCCGAAAACAAACTTTTTTTATATTAGAGAAAATAAGGGTAATATCTATTTTACTATTGAAGATTCTGATATTTATAATGATCCACAAAATGATCTTTGGATGATAGATGTTAAGAAAGGAATTATTCGTAATACTCATATTAGAATTGGAGGAGATTTTGAATTTTCTGAAGATCAAAAGTACCTCTGTTTTGTTTTTAATGATTATACTTATCTTAAGGATTATTCTGGTGGGAAAATAGCGTATTATATAATAAAGCTATTAGAACTAGAATCTAGTGAGATTAAGATATTTGATTTTTATGATGCATTCCCAAGAACCTATGATGCTACAAAGTGTAAGATTAAAATGAGCAACGATAGATTTATTATTACTTATAAAGGTGATGGAGGAGGAACACCTTTAGAAGGCTATATCCTTCTTTCAGATAAGAAATTTTATCAGACTAAGTAGATTTATAGAAATTTATTGGTCGGCGGTGGTGGTAATTTTAGATTATAAGATCATTTCATTCAAAAGAAAATTGCAGGTGAGACAAGAAACCTTTTACTTAATTTTTCAATCTGATTTCTATTTAGTTTTCGTTTCCCATGAAGAATCTCTGATACTACCCCTTGAGTTCCCAACTCATTTTGAGATGCAAGTCAATTCACTTAACTCATACAAGAGATGAATTTATTAAATTATCCTAAAGGATCGGATCCCGACGCTGCTGCTTTCTTTTACTACGCACTTTTTTGGACTGTATACGACGTTCATTGGAGGCCCTGGTTGGTTTTGTAGGGCGTCTATTTTTTCTATGTTTTAAACCTGTTTGAATAAGTCTGTAAGCCAGTTCCTCAGCTCTTTCTCTGTTTTGAACCTGACTTCGAGTACTTGAGGAATGAATTATCAGTTCCCCTTCTGAATTTATCCGATTAGCCAGATGGAGAAATACTCTTTCTTTTTCCTGATCCGTAAGAGGGATAGTCCTTATTGGGATCCTTAAAACAACCTTTGTCTCTGTTTTATTTACATGCTGTCCACCTGGTCCGCCAGATCTGGCAAAACTTAAATTCCCATTTTCATTAATCCAGGCTTTTAACTCATCACTGTTCATCTCTATTTCTACTCCAACTGCTTATTGCTAACTGTTTACTGTTCAAAGGGATACCTAAACCCCCATTCAGCTCTCATACCATCCATAAGTTTCATAATATCAATAGTTTCCTGTATAGGAATAATACTACTCTCTGTTTTGCCCTCTTTAATACACTTAGCAACTTCCTCTACCTGATATATAAATCCGTTCTTATGATTCTTTTCTACAATCTCTTCTATGGATTTAATCTTGTTGGTTCCATCATGAGTATGAAGCAAAAACTTTTCACCTTCCTGAAAATCGGGATATTCGATATATCCTTTTGTTCCATAGATCATCACCGCATTCTTCATTAATAATTTATGACTTGTATTTATTGTGGACATACATCCGGATGGAAATTTGAACAGGTAATCTGAAATTTCATCAACACCAAGGCCGCTGAATCGCGTAATGGATTTTACATCAGAGGGTAGTTCCCCCAGCATGTAACATACAAAGCTTATTGGATAAATACCCATATCCAGAGTAACACCTCCTGCAAGGGCAGGATCAGTCAGGCGTTTTTCATACTTTGGTGGAACAAAATTACCGAAAGAAATATTGAACTGTTTTATTTCACCTATGAAGCCGTCTGAAATTATTTTCTTTAAGCGTATGTAGCTTGGAAGAAATCTTACCCAGATTGCCTCCATTAAAAAAAGGTTCCTCTCTTTCGCAATTCTTGCCAGTGTTTCAGCTTCTTTTGCATTTACAGTAAAGGCTTTTTCAACAAGAACATGTTTTCCATGTTCCAATGCCAGCTTTGCATTTTCAAAGTGGAAATTATGAGTGGTTGCCACATAGATTACATCAATATCGGTATTGCTGACTATTTCATCATAGGAACATGCTTTAGGCACCTTATTTGCTTCTGCAAAGTTCCGTGCCCGATCGATTGATTTTGATGCGACAGCAAGGAGTTCACTGTCCTGATTGAGATGAAGTGCACCAGCCATTTTTTCTGCAATGATACCTGCACCAATTATTCCCCAGTTTAGTTTTTTATTTTTCATATTACATCTCCTGTAAAAAATATTTACTTCTTATATATTTAAGAAGATTTATTTTATAAGCAATTTCCTGTTTACGGGCAGATCAAAAATTCTTACCCCGGTAGCATCAAAGATAGCATTTGTTATGGTAGGAGCCGTTGACAGAGAGGGTGCTTCTGCCAGACCCTTGGCTCCAAGGGGCCCCCAGGGATGTGGTACTTCTACAACCCTATTAATTATTTCCGGCGCTTCATCAGCAGTAGTCAGTCCTAATTCACCATAGGTTTTAGTAACATTCTGTCCTTTCTCTTCAACGTATTTTTCGGTCAGTGCATAACCAACTCCCATTACAACACCGCCTTCCTGTTGGCCTTCAACGGCTCTTTTATTGAGAACTTTGCCCAGATCACTGACTGTTATTATTTTTTTTACCAGTACTTTTCCCGTTGTCTCATCAACTTCAACAAGAGCAATCTGTACTCCGTATGCGTAGGCCCAATGGGTCCTTCTGCTCTTGAAATTGGGGGATGTAAAATCTTTCTGACTGGACTCTTCCGGAAAGGTTTCAGTTTTTGGAGGAAAGGCTCTAAACTCTGTTCTAAAAGGTGCTCCAAGTTCAGAAAGAGCAACTTTTTTACCAGTAGAGTTATCTGTTACTGAATCTCCGGTTAGTTTAAGTGCAGCCATGTTTATCAGGGATTCTATCATAAAATTAGCCTGGTTTGCTCCGAATCCCCTCATGGCTCCACCCATGACATTATTGGTGTAAACGGCCTCCCCGTTTATTCTTAATTCGGGGATGTAATAAGGTCCTCCTGCAAAACTCATGGCATTCTCAATTATATCGTGTCCCAGGGATGCATATGCTCCTGTGTCTGTTACTATATCTACATCAAGAACTTTGAACTGACCTGTTTTATCAACACCAGGTGATGCTTTGAAATCTATACCATGTTTTTTTTGTACAACTCTCAGAGAATCTTCTCTGCTGAGGGTGATTTGAACTGTTTTGTTGAACTTTATAGCAGCTGCCGCAAGAATGTGCTGGAAGAGGACATCTTCTTTTCCTCCGAAAGCACCTCCTGTAGGAAGCTGGATTACCCTGACTTTGTTCTCATAAATCCCAAGAGCACCGGATACCTGCCGTTGGTCATCGAAAATCGCCTGGGTTGGGTAGTAAATTCCGACACCCCCCCGGCCATCGGGAACTGCATAACCGGATTCAACTTCTGTATCTCCGGGAATCAGCTTTCTGAGTGTGCCGCTTGGAATATCGGAAAACTTGATTTTTCCATAAATCATTCCTTCAATTTCAATATCATCAGCATATTTAACTTTTCCGGTTACTTTCAGTTTTGTGTCCTTTCTTCGAAGGGAAGCATCATCAGGAAGATCTGTCAATAAACTTTTTTCACCTCTTAATACTCTGCCTGCATCTTCTACAGCATCGACTATTTTCTGATAACCGGTACAGCGGCAAATATTTCTTGGGCCGATGAATTCTCTTATCTCTGTTCGACTCGGATTTGGGTTTTCCATAAGAAGTCCGGTGCCTGTCATAATCATACCAGGGGTGCAGGAGCCGCAGTCACCATTGTTACATCCTTTTTTTACTCCAGTTAGCTTTAAATCAGATCTTAAAAAATCCAGTAGAGTTTTTTCACTATTTACTTTTTTTATTATTTTGGAACCGTTAACTGTAAAAGCTGTTGTAATATCTGCAGCCATTTTTGACTCCTGTATTGTATTAAATAATAATTAATTATTGACTATATCATATATATTAGATATCTGGAAAAAAATGTATTTTTGTGATTATATTGTGCCAATTGTAATTATTCCCTGATTGTGATTTATTATATAGCTATATAGATGGTATAGAGTAGGACATATGGCATTAATAACGAATCAAAGTAAATATACAATTTTTCCCGGAGAACCTCTCCCATTCGGTGCAACAGTTCTAAATAACGGAGTAAATTTCGCTGTATTCAGCCGCCATGCGACATCTGTGACTCTTCTTCTGTTTGAAAGAGCTGAAAGCAACATTCCTGTTGCAGAATTGGTACTCGATCCTAATCAAAATAAAACAGGAGATGTATGGCATATACGAGTGGAAGGGGTTAAAGAAGGTATATCCTATCTCTATAGAGTGGATGGTCCTTATGAACCTGAAAAAGGTCACAGGTTTAACCGATATAAAGTATTATTAGATCCATTTGCAAAAGCTTTAACAGCCTCTTATATCTGGGACTTAAGTAAATCAAGGGGATATGACTGGAATTCACCGGATAAAGATTTGTCTTTCAGTGAATATGATGATACCGATAATATGCCCAAATCCATAGTAATTTCAAACAACTTTGATTGGCAGGATGATCGTCCTCTTAACTTTCCTTTAAGGCATAGTATAATATATGAAACACATGTTTGTGGACTTACAAGACATAAATCCTCAGGTGTAAAGCATCCGGGAACATTTAAGGGTGTTATAGAAATGATACCCTACTTTAAAGAACTTGGGATAACCAGCCTTGAACTTCTTCCAATTTTTGAATTTGATACAAACAGTGTTAAAAGAATAAATCCTCTTTCTGATGAACTTCTTGAAAACTACTGGGGGTATGATCCTATCTCATTTTTTGCACCAAAAGGTCGTTATTCAAGTTCCGGGAATAATGGTAACCAGGTAAATGAATTTAAAGGTATGGTAAGAGAACTTCATAAAGCTGGAATTGAAGTTATTCTTGACGTTGTCTTTAATCATACCGGAGAGGGCAATGAGCTTGGACCGACCATATCATTTCGTGGATGGGATAATAATCTATACTATATCTTATCAGAGGATAAACGGTTTTACAGGAATTATTCCGGTTGTGGCAATACTCTTAACTGCAACCACCCAATTGTTCGTTCTATTATTAGAAGCTGTCTCCATTACTGGGTAATAGATATGCATGTTGATGGTTTTCGTTTTGATCTTGGATCGATTCTGGGTAGAGATCAGGATGGAAATTTAATGGAAAATCCTCCTATATTGGAAGGAATTGCAGAAGACCCGGTGTTAAGAAACACAAAAATAATTGCAGAAGCCTGGGATGCAGGAGGGGCTTATCAGGTTGGTTCCTTTCCAGGTGGGCGCTGGGCTGAATGGAATGACAGGTTTCGTGATGATGTACGCAGTTTTTGGCGCGGAGATGAGGGCATGGTACATGTCCTGGCTACAAGGCTTACAGGAAGTTCTGACCTTTTCATGGGAGATGGAAGGAAACCGTTTCACAGTATCAATTTTATCACTTCTCATGATGGTTTCACCCTTTATGATCTGGTTAGCTATAATAAAAAGCATAACGAAGCAAATGGTGAAGATAATCGTGACGGGGAAGATAATAATCTCAGTGATAATCATGGTAAGGAAGGTGTCAGCCATAATCCTGAAATTCTGGCTCTTCGTCTGATTCAGGCAAAAAATTTAATGGCAACGCTTATGCTGTCACTGGGAACACCAATGATACTTGGAGGCGATGAGTTTCTTAGAACACAGGGTGGAAATAACAATGCCTATTGTCAAAACAATGAAATTTCCTGGTATAACTGGGATTTTAAAAAGGAAAATATTGAAAATTTTTCATTTTTAAAAAAGTTGATTGAATTCAGAAAAAGACATCCGGCTTTTCATAGACCGGAATTCTACCTTGGAAAAGATTCAACTTTTAATGCAATTCCTGATATTACCTGGTATGACCGGGAAGGGAATATACCGGATTGGGATTGTATGGATCATTGTCTTGCCTACAGACTTGATGGGACAGAAGCAGAAGTCAATGCAGATAAAGATGATAATGATTTCTATCTAATGTTTAATAGCAGTAAGAATGATCAGACCTTTCAAATTTGTTCTCCCCCGGTCGGAACATCCTGGTTTAGAGCTATAGATACTGCTTTATCCGGAAAAGTAGATATTCTCATGTTTGGTAAAGAGGAATACCTTGAAAAACAGGGGGAATACATGGTTAAAGCTAAGTCTGTCGTTGTTTTGTTATCTATATAGCTATAAAAGAACATTGTTAAATAATTTATTAAGTTAGCTCTATACAGCTTTTTGCGCTGTATCACATTTTCTACTTAAAAATACTTCTTCTCTAAAATATTGACTCTAGACTGGCGTAAAAAGCCAAAAACAAGTCGAATTAAGAGACATCGCAAATGCCTCCTATATAATTATTGTTTGCTTTTTTGAACTAATAAATTATACTATAAGAGTGGAGCGCCAAGATGACTGAAATTACAGAGAAAGCCGGCTACAGAAATCAGATTAGAAATATTCTGACATTTAAATTTATGACAGAGACTGAACTTGATCATCTTATTGAGAACTGTTCCATTCTGGACTTTGATGAGGAAGAACCTATCATTAAACAAGGGGATATCGACCAGTCTTTTTATGCTGTAATTGAAGGAGGGGTAAGAGTATCTGCTCTGGAATCGGAGGGGAAGGATGTCTACATCTGTGCAATAGGTGACGGTGAGATCTTCGGTGAAGCCGGTATTTTCATGAATATTAAAAGGACTGCCAGTGTAACAAGCAGTATGAAAACAACAGTCTTTAGAATAGAAAGAACTCAGATGCTGAAATTCTTAAAGGAGAACCCTGTAGCTGGTAATAAATTTTTTATGGTTATGATCTATGGCCTTCTAAAAAAACTAAAAGAGGTAAACAGAGAACTTGCCTACGAAAGAAAGACTGATGTTGATCAGGATGATATTGACGCTCTGGTTAATGGTCTTTTGAATTAAATTTATTCTTCATCTTTGCAAAATAGCCCATTGCCTCATCATCGTTTACATCTTCAGCAGGTGTATGGAATTCAATTAATTCTTTGGGTATTTCAGAAAGAAAGGGCGAGGGTCCCGTATCTACAATCTCATATCCTATTTTTCTGGTTTTACAGCTTGTCATAAAAAGCTTCTGTTTTGCCCTTGTAATGGCAACGTAGAAGAGTCTTCTTTCTTCCTCAATATTATCAGGATTTTCCTCAATAGACCGTGCATGGGGAATAATATTGTTTTCAACTCCGGCAAGGAATACATATTCAAATTCAAGTCCTTTTGAAGCATGTATGGTCATAAGGTTTACCTGCCCCTCATCACTGTCTTCGTCATCGTCCCGTGTTAAAAGTGTAATCCTGTTGAGATAGGTTCCCAGTTTTTTATCTTTGCTATCGGTATTTTTTTCCCATTTTTCGAAAAGTTCCATAAAAATACTGATATTTTTATATTTCCATTTTGCCAGCTTTTCATTCTTCTGATGTTCTACTATAAGGTATCCCCAATAATTAATGGTTTCGATGAGGTCTTTGATCGTTTTGAATTTTTTAATCTCTTCGTCCTGGAGCATCTCCTTATATTCTTCTATCATGTCAATGAATTCCTGAAGGCTGCTCTGTACTTTATTGGAAAGGGGTGAATCTCCTGTCCACCGTAGTTCTGCTGCGGCAGCGTAAAGAGAACAACCCTTATTTTTTGAAATCTCTCTGATTTTTAAGAGTGTAGCTTTTCCTAATCCTCTTCGGGGTGTGTTTAAAATCCTTAAAAAATTTACATCATCATCAGGATTATCCAGGACACGAAGATATGCAATTATATCTTTTATCTCTTTTCTTTGAAAGAAACTTGTACCCCCGGAGACTTTATAGGGAATATTCTCTGTTAAAAAAGAGTTTTCAATAAGAGTACTAAGATTATTTGTTCTTATAAGTACACCGAAATCATGGTACTTCAGATTATTTCTAAGATAAAAGCTTTTTATCATTTCTGAAATAAAGTCGGCTTCCCGGGTTTCATTTTCAGGATAGTATAGTTCTATAGATTTACCATGACCAATACCTGTCCATAGTTCCTTTTCCTTTCTGTTTGTATTATTTGCAATCAAACTGTTGGCTGCAGAAAGTATATTCTTGGTGGATCTGTAGTTTTGTTCCAATTTTATCTCTGTCAGTTCGGGAAAATCAGTTTCAAAATTAATAATATTCTGGTAATTTGCTCCTCTCCATGAGTAGATAGACTGATCATCATCTCCCACTACGCAGACATTTCTATTTTCCGTTGCAAGCTGTTTAATCATCTTGTATTGGGCAAGGGAAGTATCCTGGAATTCATCCACCATTATATATTGATATTTTAACTGGTAGCCATTTAAAATATCAGGATATTCAGTTAATAGTTTTACAGGCAGAATAATAAGATCGTCAAAATCGACAGAGTTATGGTTATAGAGATATTCCTGGTATTCTTCATACAGTGGTTTAAAGCTGTTATTTCTTTCTGACCATTTTTGCCTTCCTGTTTTTATTGAAGAAAAGAGATTGGAAACTTCATAAATATCTAAAACATCAGGAGATATATTTAATTCCCGGGCAGCTTCTTTTATGGCAGAAATCTTATCTGTCTGATCATAAATACTAAAATTATCATTGTAATCAAGATGAGAAATACTTTCTTTTAGAATTTTTACTCCAAATGCATGAAAGGTAGAAACAGTTAAGTTTGTTAATTTTCTGTTTGTAAGAGTTTTTACCCTTTCTTCCATTTCTCTGGCTGCCTTATTTGTAAATGTAAGGGCAAGAATATTGGACTGATGTATACCGTTTTCCAGCATATGTGCAATTCTGTAGGTAATCATCCTTGTTTTACCTGAGCCTGCTCCAGCTATAATCAGGAGGGGACCATTTACCTGGGCAGCAGCCAGATACTGCTTGTCGTTGAGTTCTTTTTTTATGTCAATAGTCAAATAAAAATCCTATAATCCTGGTTTTAAAGTGATATATCTTTTATAAAAAAAGAAAATGCTTCGATACCGAAGTATGTAATTGTCAGTACTATTGTTCCTGAAATCATTACACCAATAAGAACGCTTAGGAATGTTTTTTTAGGTTCCAACCCCAGTATCCAGGAGCCTAAAGTCCCTGTATATGCTCCTGTAATTGGCAGAGGTATGGCAACAAATAGTGTTATCCCCAAATATCCATATTTTATTACCTTGTGTTCTACCTTGTGTCTTGTTTTTTCAACAAATCGTTCAAATAGTTTTTTATACCAGTTAAAACGAACCAGAAAACGGTGAAAAGTTGAAAGAAAAATATATACCAAAGGGCCAACTGTTGCATTAAGAGCTACACAGTAAAACCAGGTGAACATTGGAGATAATCCATTGGATATAGCATAGGGGACAGCTCCCCTTAGTTCAGATATAGGCAGCAGTGTAAGAAACGCAGTTATTATATATACCATTGGATTATTTCCTTATTTCAATTGCATCAACCGGGCAGACTTCATGGCAGCAGTAACAGCGGATACATTTGTTGTAATCAACAGCTACAAATTTACCATTTGGGCCCTCTTCAAACCAGTTGGCATTGGAGGCACATATTTTAATACATTCACCGCATTTAATGCATTTTTCTTCGATGAAGTATGGCTTAGGTTTCCTCTTTTGCTGTAATCTTTCAAATACCCTTAAATGTAAATAATCGAAGATAATGGATAAAGAGTTTCTACTTTTTATCAGCTTGAAATCATCGATTTTGACATCATTGACAGAAAGTCCCTCAACAGAAATATCAGAAAAGAGTTTAAGCCCTAAATTTCTTTTTAATGCGAAATAGTTGGTTGGTATTAACTTTGGATCATAACCGATGATTGTACTTGCAATAGTGTCCAGAGCTACAGCATTTGGACTGGCCAGTATCAATTTGACCGGTCTTGGGTAACCGTTCCCGGGCCCCGGTCCCTCCATCCCTATGACTGCGTCCATTATGGAGTAGGCCGGTTTCACAGCTTCCAGCAGATCAAGGAGCATCTCTCCAAAATTGTTCCTGGTCAGATAAGCTATGTGATAGGTTGATTTAGTATAACCTGGTATCAGCCCGAAGAGATTTTTCACGGCTCCGGTATAAAGCATAAACTGATGAGTTTTCATTTTAGGAAGACTTATTACCATATCTACTTTCTCTATAATGGATGTTACTGTAAACTTCTTTGTTCGTTTGCCGGTTTCTGTCCTTATAATCGTACTACCTTTTGTGAAGTCAATCCAGTTTGCTCCTGTCTCTTCTGTTACCTGTCTGATTCCACTTTTTCTTCCGCTGAAATCGGGTTTATGTGAGCCTGGGGAGTCTCCTACATGAATTTCAGCAGCTCCCTCTTTCTTCATAAACTTAATTACTGATCTTACAAATTCCGGATGGGTAGAAATTGCTTTTGCAGGATCAGTATCCTGCAGTATATTGGGTTTTAAAAGAAGACTCTTTCCCTTTACATCAATGCCTCCGGACAACCGCATTGCTTTCTCAAGGGCTTTGTCCAGTTCTTCACTGTCATAGGTGTTGCATTTTACAAGTCCAACCTTTACTTTCAATCTTACTTCTCCCTGCCGGCAAGTTTATCGAACAAATTATCATATTCTTTTATTGCAGTGCTCCAGCACTATCCGCTCATTCTATCTATTAATACATTTTGTTTAAAGACTTTATATCTTTTTAGTTTCTTTTCAAGATCATTTTCATCGATGTACAGATATTCAGAATGAAATTCGGAGGGAATAAGTTCAGGGTAGGAGAGTCTATTTTGCCATTACAATGAATAACTTACCGTAAATTATAAGTCTATAGTGATTTTTTCTGAAACATAAAATTTCTAATATAATATTGACAATTTTATTCTTGTTACATAGCCTGTCGAATATGAACTACAAAGCAGTAATTTTTGATCTTGACGGTACACTTTTATATACCCTGGGTGATATCGCTCTGGCTGTAAATACAGCGCTTAATACAATTAATATGCCTCCACAGCCGGAAGAGTTGTATAAAAAGTTTGTAGGTCATGGTCTGAAGGAAACCCTTATAAGAGCCTGCATTAGAGAATGCCCTGACGATATAGTTGATAAAGCCTATCTGAGAGTAATATATGAGTATAACCAAAATCTTGTACTAAGTACTAAACCATACGTTGGAATTCCGGATCTGCTTGATAATTTAGTCGAAAGAGGAATAAAATTGGCCATTTTATCAAACAAAGAAGACGAACTTGTGCAAATTATTGCTGGAAAACTGCTGTCCGACTGGCCGTTTACAACTATCAGGGGAATACTTCCTGATATTCCCAAAAAACCGAATCCATTTGCAGTTTACAAAATACTGGAAAATATGAATATTGAATCATCAGAAGCAATTTTTATTGGTGACAGTGGTGTTGATATGAAAACAGCTGTCAATTCCGGATTATTGGGTATTGGTGTGACCTGGGGCTATCGGGACGTTATCGAATTAACAGAGGCAGGAGCAGGAATTTTGATTGACAAACCGAAAGAAATATTAAGAATATTAGACAGTGAACAGTAAAAGTAAACAGTGGGCAAATTCTGATAACTGCTGACTGATAACTGCTAACTGTAAAGAGGGAGTTTTGCATGGATCAGAAAGAGTTAGACAAAAAAATCAGTGATTATTTACAATATGAGGAACATCCTTATTTTATAGATGATCTCAAACAGGTAGTAGATAGTAAAAATACGGAAGAATTAAACGACAGATTTTATATGGATCTTGAATTCGGTACCGGTGGTCTTCGTGGTGTTATCGGTGGCGGTTATAACCGAATGAATCCATATATCATCAGAAAATCTACTACTGGTCTTGCAAACTACGTAAATAAAATGGTTCATGGTGGATCAGTTGCAATTGCCTATGATTCCAGAAATTTTTCCACTCTTTTTGCAAAAGAAGCTGCTCTTGTTCTTTGTGCCAATGGTATAAAGGTTTATCTGTTTACATCTCTACGACCTACTCCTGTCGTATCCTACACCGTTCGTAGAATGGGCTGTACTGCAGGTATTGTTGTTACTGCATCACATAATCCTGCTGAATACAATGGTTATAAGGTGTATTGGTCCGATGGAGGCCAGATTGTACCACCCCATGATGCTGCTATAATAGGCGAAGTTAATGCTGTCTCAGGAAAAATAAAGACTATGGATAAAGATGAGGCTTTAAAAAAAGGACTTTTAATATATACCGATAAAGAAATCGATAATCCGTATGTGGATCTTGTAAAATCGTGCAGTTTTAGACCTGACCTAATGCATTCAGAAGGTAGGAATCTTAAAGTTGTTTATACACCTCTGCATGGTGCAGGTACAATGCTGGTTGAAAGAACCCTTGGAGAGATGGGAATTAATGTAATAACAGTACCTGAGCAGAGGGAGCCTGATGGTGACTTCCCTACAGTTAAGTTTCCAAATCCTGAAATAGTTTCGGCTATGAAACTAGGCCTTGAATTAGCACAAAAAGAGAAAGCAGATATCCTTCTTGGTACGGATCCTGATTCAGATCGTCTGGGAATTGCAGTACCTGACGGGGACAGATATGTGCTTGTTACCGGTAATCAGCTGGGTGTTCTTCTTGGAGACTATATATTTTCTTCACTTAAAGAGAAGGGAGGACTCTCTTCAAAAAGCGCCTTTGTTAAAACTATTGTAACAACGGAACTTCAACGGCTTGTTGCGATGAGTTATGGTGTAAAATCTTATGATGTTCTTACCGGGTTTAAATATATTGCAGAAAAGATAAAAGAGTTTGAAAAAACAGGTGAAAATTATGTTTTTGGCGGAGAGGAGAGTTACGGATATCTTGTGACAGATGAAGTTCGTGATAAAGATGCTGTTACTGCTGCATTTCTAACTGTAGAACTAACCCTTTATCATAGATCTATGGGTAAGAGTGTTTTAGATAGATTAAAAGAGATATGGGAAGAGTTCGGGTATTTTGAAGAATTGCTTATCTCCAGGTACTTAAAGGGTGAGAAAGGAAAAGCTCAAATGACTAATATGATGTCCTCAATGCGAAGTAATCCACCTGCTGAATTCGGAGGTATTTCTGTATCATTTATGAAGGATTACAAGACCGGGGAGACTTTTACTATGGAAACAGGTAAGAAAGAAAAGAATATTGATCTTCCTTCTTCCAATGTTCTTCAATTTTTATTACAGGATGGATCTATGGTAACAATCAGACCATCAGGAACTGAACCCAAGATAAAATTTTATGTTTCCTGTAAAGCCGAACCTGGTCAGGACCTTGAAATATCCAAAAATGAAGTATCTGAAAAACTTAAAAAAATTGAAGAGGATGTTGATGAATTCCTTGGATAATAATGAAATTCTGAAGATATATGAGGCAAGGATCAATGATCTTGAGTCCCTTCTGGAAATCGGTAAAAGTTTAAGTTCAAATCTACATTATTCTTCAGTATTGGATGCGATTCTTCTGACATGTATGGGAAGGGCAAGAGTTCTAAAAGCCGGTTTGTTTATTAAGCCTGATATAGACAGCAAAGATTTCACTCTTTATAGAAATTATGAGGGATTCAATCCTGACCGTAAAATACAATATGTAATACATGAAGATTCAGAACTTGTAAAAACGCTGAAAAAGAACCCAAAATGTTATACAATGCCCAAGCTGCTTCAGGAAATTACAAATATATCGGATATTAAACCTTTTACGATACTGGAACCAACTTTGATTATTCCCTTAATCAATAGAGAGAACCTCCAGGGGATTATAGTTCTTGGTGAAAGAATAGTTAAAGAACCATATAAGGGAGATGAAGAAGATTATCTTATGAGTATTGCCGGAATGGCTTCAATTTCCATATATAATGCATTTCTCTTTGAGGTTTCTACAACTGATATGATGACAAAACTAAAGCTTAAACATGTGCTTTATCAAACCATAAGGCAGAACTTTGATTCTGAGACACAATCTATGAGTATACTTATGATGGATATCGATCATTTTAAAAATCTTAATGATACGTATGGGCATGCTTTTGGAGATATTGTATTAATAAAAGTTGCATCTATTTTAATCAGCAG
>JAUVLL010000321.1 GCA_030600745.1 Spirochaetaceae bacterium
TTTTCAACCTTGTTTTCGACCTAAGAAAAGTGTAGTATTTACATAGAGGTAATTATGCCGTTTATTTCAGAATTTTTTGGAATTAAAATTTATATGTATTGGGATGAACATGCACCTCCCCATTTTCATGTGGAATATACAAACCTTAAAGCATTGATCTCGATAAGAGATGCTGTAGTATTAAAGGGAATGCTGCCTTCAAGGCAGTTGAAAATGGTTCTCGCCTGGTGTGAATTGCACGAGACAGAACTAATGAAAAATTGGGAAATAGCTGAGACTCATGGAGAATTACATAAAATAGATCCATTAAAGTAGGGGGTGAGTATTGAATATTCATAGTGTTGTGCAGGTTCTTCCACAGGATAATTACACGGTTTATGTCTATTTTGATGATGGGAAAATAAAACTATACGATATGGCCCCACTCATTGGGAAAGGAATATTTAGCAAAATATCAGATATTGATATTTTTATAGACAAATGTACTGTACTGAATAATACCCTTGCCTGGGATATTGAAGGGAATTATAATCCTTATAAGTGTATTGATATAGATCCAATTCAAATATACGAAAAGGGTAAAGATGTAAAAGATCCTCTGATTCAATCTGCATAAAGTATCTAATAAATCAGTTTTTTCAAAATCTGGTCATTCCTCCGCCATTTGGAACTTGCTTTTACCCTTAGATCCAGCATTACCCTATACGGGAAAATCCCATTCAGTTCTTTTTGAGCAGCTACACGAATTGCTTTTATTCCAACACCGCCTTTACCTACAACAATCCCCTTCTGGCTTTCTCTTTCAACTATAAGAAAAGCTCTTATCCATAATACTTTTCCATCTTCAGCTTCTTCCATATCTGATATTTCAACGTAAATGGCATGGGGAAGTTCTTCTTTTACTCTGTTTATTGCTTTTTCTCTTATTATTTCAGATGCTCTGAATTCCGGATCCTGGTCTGTAAAAAATTCATCAGGATACATCTTATCCCCTTCAGGAGAGTTGTCAAATAAGGAAGTTTTAAGATCTTCTATACCTTTGGCCTTTAATGCAGAAACAGGAATAATTGCAGCCTCTGGAAAACGCTCTTCCAGACCAGGATATAACTTATCATTGTCTTCATCTGAAAGATCAATCTTGTTAACTGCAATAATTAATTTTGTTTTGTATTTAGCTAATAGCTCTGATAGATTTTCTTCTTCTTCACCTGATCTTCTTGAAGAATCTATTACGTAGAGAATAAGATCTGCATCTTCCAGAGAGGATACAGATACAGTTTTAAGCTGCCGGTTCAGTTTTTTGTCTGATAAGTGATAACCTGGTGTATCAATAAATACAAGTTGACCTCTTTCTTCGGTAAGAATCCCTCGTACTCTGTTTCTGGTGGTTTGGGGGGAGGGAGCCACTATTGATATTTTATGGCCGCATAATTCGTTCATTAGAGTGCTTTTACCAACTGATGGTCGTCCAATAAGGGTTATAAATGATGATTTCATGGCACCCATTTTAATCTTTAAGATAGATAATTCAAGTAGGTAAGATACTCTTCTTTCCTTTCCTTTAATTAATTTGTATACTTCTGACTGTAGATTTGAAATATAAATAGGAGTAATAGGATATGGAAGAGGATGATGATAGAAAGGAGAAAAAAGAGGAAGGAGGTCACGATTTTACTGAAAAGATGATGGAGACCCGGACTATTATTCTTTCCGGTGAAGTGGATAAGGATCTTGCAGAGAAAGTTGTAACACAGCTTCTTCTTTTGGAAGCAGCCGGGGATGATCCCATTAAGGTTTTTATTGATTCTCCGGGAGGGGATGTGGATGCAGGGTTTGCAATTTTTGACATGATGCGTTTTGTTAAGCCCGATGTCTATACCATTGGTATGGGGCTTGTTGCGAGTGCCGGCACGTTGATATTACTTGCTGTTCCTAAAGAACACAGACTTGCTTTTCCCAATTCACATTATCTAATTCATCAGCCATTAAGCGGTATCAGGGGTGTAGCAACAGAGATCGAGATTCATGCAAAAGAGCTTGAGAAGCTGCGGATTAAATTGAATAAGCTTATGAGTGAAGAAACGGGGCAGAAAATTGCCAGGGTGGAGAAGGATACCGACAGAGACTACTGGATGAGTGCAGAAGAATCTGTTTCCTATGGGCTTGTTTCCAAAATTGTAAGTAAAAGGGAAGAACTGGAAGTGTAATTTATACTGGTTTTGTAAAAAAATTATTTTTTTTGTAAAATTCTGAAGCAGAAACGCCGTTTGCCCTGTACTGTAATATATGAGATTAAAACAATTTTCAGGTTGGGCGGCTGTTTCTTTCATTTCAGTTTTTCATATTTTTGTCCTTATATCCTGTTCCAGATGTGTTCTTCCCGGTTCGGATGATTTCCCGGATTCCATTGTTTTCATGTCTTATAACGTTCAGAATATTTTTGATGACTCTGATAATGGAACAGAATATCCGGAATTCGATCCTGCGGGAGGAGAATGGGGGACCAGTGAGTATAATACAAGGTTATTTAATCTATCTGAAGTTATCAGGCGATCAGTTTCAGGTGGTCCTGATGTTGTTGCTCTTCAGGAGATTGAAAACAGACGTGTGGCGGAAGATCTGGTTGACAATTATCTAAAAGGCATGGGATATCGTTATCTGATTGTCACGGATACTGAGGAATCGGCAATTCAGCTTGGTTTTATCAGCCGGCTCGAATTTGATTGTATTCGGGTTCATGAAATTTTACTTGATGGTCAAATAACAGGCAGACCAATTTTAGAGATTTCCCTTGTTTCAGATGCAGGGGCATTTATTATTTTTAATAATCACTGGAAATCAAAGTTAGGTGGAGCTGAAGAAACAGAGCCGGCCAGAATAGCAGCAGCTGCTGTATTAAAACGGCGGATATTTGAGCTTGTATCTGATGATCCTTTAGCTGACATCATAGTTCTGGGCGATCTGAATGAAAATTGGGATGAATATAGCCGAACTGGTGAAGGTTATATTACAGCTCTGATACCGTTGGAGGATATTGTACTTCCGGATCCTGCAGGACCCATTCTGATCACAGGTAGTAGAGAAGCAATATCCTGTGTCTCTACGGCGGACGCTGCAGAACCTGAATCTATTGTTTTATACAGCCCCTGGCCTGGAGAAGTTTCTGAGTCCGGGTCGTATGTTTACAATGATACATGGCAGACAATTGATCATATTCTAATTAATTCAGGAATGTTTAACAGCATAGGTTTTGAATATGAGAGTTCCTGTGTTTTAAAGGATGATTATTTGCTTAATTCCTATGGATATCCTTTAAAATGGAGAACAGAGACCGGATATGGATTTTCTGATCATCTGCCTGTTATTCTGAGGATAAAACGAGAGTAGAGACGTTGCATGCAACGTCTCGTGCGCCCGGCATGGGCAATAGTTAGTAGGTGAAAGTCCTACCATCACCCAGAAAGGAGGGAAGAAGTAGACAAAGGCAAGGGTGTCCGAAGAAAACTTACAAGCCCGTCTGAGAAGCCAGACAAAATAGGGAG
>JAUVLL010000014.1 GCA_030600745.1 Spirochaetaceae bacterium
CAATAGTAGCTTCGATTTTTTCCCATCCTAACTTCTTTGCTGATGCAAGCCTTCGCTGTCCCGCTATGAGCATGTGGTCCCTGGTTATAACAATGGGATTCATAAGTCCATGGATATTCATACTTTCTGCAAGTTCGTTAAGGTTTCCCAAATCTTTTCGGATTCGTTTTTTTATTTGAATTTCACCTATTCTAACAAGCATTTTGTCTCCTTTATGATGATAAAAAAGAACTTTATTCTATCTTTGTATAATATCCTGTCCTTTTTTTATCATCCATTTTAGTCCAGTAGAGGATTGATCTCTGGTTCTTCGCCATCTGGTGGAAAGTTGGAATCAGGTAAATCGCTGGTAAAAAGATCAGATGAAAGATTATCCAGGTCGAATGTATCTACTCCGAAGTCTTCAATAAGAAGAATATCCTGAAGCCCCTTTATAAGATCATCATCTCTTTGATGTTTGAATGTATGTATGTCACAGAATTTTTTTGGCTCAGTACCTAATATAAATACCTCATCTGTTAATCCTTCATCGCATTCGCTTGTAGGCAGCAGACCGGAGACTGAACAAACTTTCATCTCAATAAGCCCGGTTTCCGGTTTTTGGAATTCAATTCTTTCAAGACCTGCATGAATTGTTTTCATATATTCCGCCCATACAGGGCCGGCAGCTGTTGCTCCCGTAAGCTCTCTTCCAAGAGAGTTACCGGGCGTGTCAAAGCCAAACCAGATAGCAGTAGTATAGTAGGGTGAGAATCCAACTGTCCACGCGTCACCCCAGTTTTGGGTTGTTCCTGTTTTTCCGGCCATTGGCATTCCGTCAAATCCTCCAATATTTATCCTTCGCCATTTTAACGTACCGTGTTCAACAGTGCTTTGAAGTATGGATACCATAATATAAGCATTTTGAGGAGTCATAACCTCTCTGTCTTTACTTCTGTTGCTCTGTTGTTCTCTCAGCCTCTCTTTTTCAGGTTCAAGGACTATATTGCCGTTTCTGTCCAGTACAGAAGTAATTGCAATTGGTACGACGGCTTTCCCCTGATTAGGAAAGGTGGCAAAAGCCCTGGCCATATTAATTGGTGCTACAGAGGTTATCCCAAGACCCAGTGGAAAACTTCTTGGGAAAAGAGTTCTGTTTTCAGACTGCTCTTCCATACCAAGTAATCTTGAAGCTCTTTCGATTGCAGCTTCAAAACCCAAACCATCCAGAACCTGAAGGGAAGGAACATTCATTGAGTGCGCAAGAGCATAACGTAAAAGTACAGAACCCTGCCAGCTTCCCAGATAATTTGTAGGAGTATATTTAGTGCCTGCATCATCGTAAAAAATTATAGGACCATCATAAAGTCTTGTAGCAGTTGTAAACTTGCCGGAGCCAATGGCAGCTGAATAGTAAAGCGGTTTAAAACTTGAACCCGGCTGAACCTGGGCATCTACAGCTCTATTATATTTTTTTGTCTCAAAATCACTGCCTCCAACCATACTTAAAATATGGCCGCTATGGTCATCAATGGTAACAAGAGCACCTTCAACTGTTGTTTTTTTTGCTGACAGCTGATCTTTTACAGCTGCGTACTGGGTTAGATCTTTAACCTCACCCATACCAAATATAAGTGACATTACTTCCAGAGTAGGGCTTATTGTCTTATAAAATTCATTTCTTGCCGCTTTCTTTTGTTTTGAGCCTGCAACCTGAATATCTTCAAGGTTAAAAAGAAGGCTTAGCATATCTACTATTGGAACATAGGTTTCATCTACTATTGCAAGTCTGGAATCCGACTTTGTTTTATATCGCTCATTTATACTGTGAAAAGCTTTATCCATTATTTTATTGGCAATTACCTGGTAGCCAAGATCAAGGGTTGTGTTAACTACATATCCATCCTTATTAATATCAACTGCACCATAGAGCATATCATTCAGATTAATTCTTACATATTCACTAAAATATGGAGCTTTACTGTCATTATCGAAGTAAGCACTTGATATATTTGATCTTGTGTAATTA
The DNA here is from genome assembly GCA_030600745.1 of Spirochaetaceae bacterium. Classification (GTDB taxonomy): domain Bacteria; phylum Spirochaetota; class Spirochaetia; order B11-G9; family B11-G9; genus JAJRQE01. The sequence goes on from JAUVLL010000014.1 coordinate 2,009, forward strand.
TAACTGTCCCAATATTCCCGGAAGGAGAGGTCGGCTTCATTTTGTGTAACATATCCGAGATTTACCATCTGAGTAAGAACATCTATCTGTCTGGATCTTGCTCTTTCAGGATGATTAATAGGGGAATAGAGGGCAGGGCTGGCAAGCTGTACAACCAGAATTGCAGATTCTGCTATAGTTATCTCTCTTGCGCTATGACCAAAATAAAACTGGGAAGCCGATTCAACACCATATGCATTATGTCCAAAATACATTTGGTTCATATATATTTCAAGAATTTCATTCTTGGAAAGGTCTCTTTCAAATTGAAATGCATACCAGATCTCTTTCAGTTTTCGTTTAACTTTTATAACTGTCCGATCTGCGTAATGCCATCCTGCGACCTGCATTGTAAGAGTACTGGCACCTGAAAAATATCGTCCTGTAATAATATTAAAGGCTGCTCCGGCAACCCGTACCAAATCAATCCCTTTATGAGTATAGAAAGTACTGTCTTCCCTGCTTATCAGAGCATAAAGTAAATTTTTAGGAAGTTCATCTATAGGGACAATATCTCTTTTCTCATCAGAGAATATTTCAGTTATAAGTTCCCCATGTCTATCCAGTATTTGAGTAGGGAGTGCTGGTGTATAAGAGCTAAGATCGCCCCTTACATCTATATTGTGACTTCCGGAAAGGAAGAAACCGATACCAAGACCCACTACTATGGAAGACAAAAAGGTTAAGCCTATTAGAATACCTGCAAGGATTCTTCTTTTTCCAGTTCGAAGCATAGGCATACATTATTTATTAGAGGAGTTTGTGTCAAGAAGAAGGCCGATCCTTTTTAGGGAATCGGCCTTATTCACAAGTGCCGGATTGAAATATAGTAAACTGGGAGGGGAACTACATTACCAGTCCGACAACTTTATTATCGGCTTATATATGACATAAGTTAATTATCCTCAAATAAAATATCAAGGAAAATTGATAATTTGTAGTTTTTATCAGCAGCTACAGTAAATTTCCTGCTCAAAAAGTAGTCACTAAGCTCTATTCTTACTACATGATCACCAGGTTTAACCTGTATCCCATTTCCTGATATATATTTTAGTTTTTCCCCGTCAAGAAAAATTTCAGCACCAAGAGGTGCTTCAAATACTACCATGGGAAGAAGTGATTCAAGTACCAGATTAATTTTGCTTGTTTCTCCTTTTTCAATTACGAAAGACCGGGATATTTCTCTAAAATTATCAGATTCAACTCTTATTTGATGAATACCTGCTGCCAGTATATAATCAGTTTTATTGCTAATTTTCTTATCATTCAGAAGAATTGTATATTTATCGTTTGGAGATGGGCTGCTAATATCAAGATTAAGTATTCCCTTATTACTCATTACCGGAAGAATCTCAAGTTTAAAAACACTGGTCAGGACAGTCGATGGAATTCCTTTCATAACAGGTGTAATGGATAATAACAGGGGCAGTTCGGATATTTCTATTGCAGAGCATATAATTGAGCCTGGTATGGTGTCCTGATTTGAGATTCCACTGAAGGGAATAGAAATAAACATTTTTCTTGATACAGGAATAGTAGTGGAAAGGAGTCTGATACCCTTATATGACTTAAGTGTTTTATTGGGAGCATTATCAAGCCCATAATAGATATCTATCATAAAACTGTCTCTGTATTTTAACAATTCTTCAGGGATTGTAAGTGTTAATTCAAGTCCTTCTATAAACGGGTTGTCTATTATGGATATTGCAGTCAGATTATATAATTTAAAGTTTGTTACACAATTCTCTGTTGTAATGGTGATTAAACTACCAACTTCTCCTCTGATGTTATCTGGAAAAGCAGACAAACTATAAAAAAATAGAAAAATAACTGTAAGAAATCTCTTTTTCATCACCTTTTCCCTGGAATCAGAAAGCAGGGATCCTTTGGATTCCCCATACTCCTTATCTCAAAATGCAGATGAGGCCCTGTAGATCTTCCTGTAGAACCTACCTCTCCTATAATCATACCTGATTGTACCTGCTGATTCAACTGGACAAATATTTTTTTTAGGTGGCAATATACTGTTTCATAGTTACTTTCATGCGAAATCCTAATGAAATTACCGCATATCTCATTATAATCAACAGTTTTTATAATTCCCCCCCGTGCTGCCATAATAACAGTGCCTTCAGGTGCCGCAATATCTATACCATTATGAAACTCATTCGTTCCTTTGAATGGATCCACCCTGTTCCCGAATCCGGAAGATATACTCCCAACAGGCAGGGGAAATCGAAACATTATCCCAAGAAAGAACGATCTTTCTACTTTGTGAAATTTTTCTCCAGGTAAAAAAAAGAAAATTGTTTCAATATCATTTTTACAGTCAGTTTTTATGGCCAGTTTGACAGCATTTTCAGGATTTCTCCAGGAACTAATCATATATTCAATATCTGATTCGGGATATTTTGGAATAAAGATACCCGGAGTATTTGAAATAAGTAATTCTGTACCTAAAGATAATATATGAGGTTGACTTATCCGGTTCAGAGTAGTAATTGTCTCATAAGGAAGGTTGAATCTTGCTGCCAGGGCAAAAATAGTTGTTTCTGCCGTAATTTTATATCTGTAAATCTGAAGTGGATTTAGTTCCCTGTTTTGTTCTATATTCCGGTAAAAACTGCTTATATCGTCATTTATCTGGGTGAAAAGAATATCAGATTGGTCAAGTTTTTTAATTAGTGGATAAAAATCACTGTTAAAACCATAAGAAGACAATGCAGTTATAATGAGTAGAAAGCTAAATATAATTTTTGACATTCATTTTTCTGTATATAAAAACATAGTAGCCAAGAACAAGTATATAGACAACCGTAAATGGTACAGCTACAAAAACTAATTTTCTGGAATACATAAAAATTATTCCATAAAGCCAAATAATGAAAAAAGTAAAAACTGAAATTTTCTTTACAGGTATAAGAATTATTTGATGAAGATTCATGCCCGATTTCTGCTTATTTATAATCCAATGTTTTAGTTGTCTAATAAGTAATAGTCCGGTAGATGCTGCTAAAAGCAGGATAACTATTATTGTGTAAGCTTTGCTGTGTTTCGTAGCAGCATACCAGAGGGGCAGGGTAATAACCAGACTCGAGCCTGTTATGAGGAGTGTGTAGATAAGAAAATATAGTAAGTTTTTTAATAATCTCTGATAATTTTTAAGGATTAATAGAAATCCTTTTAATAGGTTTCCAATATTCATTTATTATTTTCCAAATTCTCTCTGGTGGTTTTCCAGTTTTCTGCATCATCATCCAGCGAAAGACTTAAAGCTGTCTCTTCGAGTTTTACCAGTGTTTTTATTACTTCGTCAGAAAGGGAGAGTGTTTCATAGATAAGAACACTCTTTTGAAAATAGGTGTATGCTTTTTCGAATAACTCCATATACTGATATATAAGTCCCAGTGCATACATATCTTTTGCAATTCCCCGGCTGTTTTCTATTTTTTTATCAAGATTTAGGGCTTCTGTTATATATAAAAGTGCAGCAGGATAATCCTTTCGTTTTGAATAGATTGAAGAGAGTATATAATTGTTTGAAGCCATTTCTTTAGAATTCTTAAACCGTTTGTTAATGGAAAGAGCCTCATTTATCCTGATTTCGGCATTCGCAAAATCTTCATCTCGTTTGTATACTATACCCATATTATGCAGTACAATAGCTGCCGCTTCAGTTTTTCCAGGATTATCTATTATTTCAAGAGCTTTTGTAAAAATTCCCATGGCTTCTTCATACTTTGTTTCGGCTAAAAGAAGTTCTCCAAGATTATTTAGACTCTTTGCTTTCAAAACAGGGTCACCAAGAAAATCAGCTGATTTATTTGCTTTCTTAAAGTAAATTCCAGCTGTTTTTATCTCTCCCGCGGCAAAATAGGTTTTACCGATTGAATTATAGGATTCAATAATCCCCTCATCATTATCAATGGAAATATTCTGCTTCAGGGATAGAAAAAAGAAATCAAGTGCTTTTTCAAAATCAGAATCTGAAAAAAATTTTGTACCAAGTTGTGCATACTCTGCAGCACGATTGCGCTTTTCATTTGAAATCTCAGGGTCTCCTCCCTTTATTGAGGAACAGGATGTGAAAATTATACTCAGAAGCATAAACGAAGTAATCAATTTTTTCATTAAAATTCTTCTTCTCCATAGCTCATAAAGGTAGTAGGTTGTTCTGTAACACCTGTAATGCCGCCTCTAAGAAGCGGATTATTTGAAAGTCCTTCAAGAACATCTTTGCCCTTTACAAGAGCTTCACGACTGCCTTCAAGCAGCTCAGATATCTGTGGTTGTGTATTGTTAATATATTTTACGAATGCTGATAGTTCTTCAGTAGTTTTAGCAATTTCTGCAACAATAGAGAATAGCTCTTTGTACAATTCATCATCATCATCAAGTAAGGTTGCTATTGAACCCTTTGGATCAAGCAGATGAGTAACCAGCCCTTTTGTGTCGGTCAATCCTGCAGTGGTTATTTCCAGGTTAGAAGTAATTCCGTAGGTATTTGTAAGGATCTCGTTTGCTGCTATCATGGCAGAACTGAGTGTATTATTGAGCATTGTAACCATAACTGCAACTTCTTCTATGATATCACCGACAGGACCCTCCATGTCCCCTTCAATGGTTGCATTAGCAGAAATAAGCAGTTCATCAAGGGACTTCAGGGTAGAATCTACAGATCTAAGCAGTGGACTGATATCATTGATGATATTAAGAATAGTATCATCCCTTGGAGGAATATTCACAAGTTCTTTTGCAATCAGTTCCTTTCCTTCGTCAAAATCAGTAGATGGTATGAAGGTGAGTTCAGGTATAATATCAGTGGCTTTTCCGGGGTGAAAAAGCATTCCACCCCCGCCTATCCCTATGGGGCTTACTGATAGCTCCAAAACAGAATTCTTTCTTACTTTTTCAATATAAGTATCAAAAATATGAAAGTTAATTTCTACAGTGTTGTCTTCAAGCAGATTGATTTTATCTACAGATCCAATCTGGAATCCTTTAAGTTTGATTGGCATACCAACACTAAGCCCGTTTCCTGTTTTAAAACTACTTGTATATTTATAGTCTTTTGCAAACCACCGCTGATTAATTCCCATCATTATTAAAATGAAAACAATACTCATTACTGCCAAAATAATAAAGAGTCCAACAATTTGATCTGCAAACCGTATTTGAAATTTCATCGTATTCCAATTCTATTTCAATTAGGCGGGTAATGTCAAATATAATCCTGATTCTGGTTAAGAAGAGAGTTAATAATTGCTGAAGTAACAGGATCTGTGCTGTTTTGTACAGATTCTGCAGTTCCTGCTTCAACAAGTTTTCCATCCTTCATAACAATCAGATAATCAGCCATCTGCTTAATAAGCTCCTGGGAAGAAAAATTTGCAATAATTGTAGCTTCTGTATTATGAAGATCGAGAATTAGTTTTCTCATTTTTTTTGCTACAGAGGGATCTACAAGTACAAGAGGATTGTCCATGAATATTAACCCTGGTGAGGTAATAAGTGAGCGTGCAAGGCTGATCATCTTTCGTTCACCATTGGACAGTGCTGCAGGTCGAAGATGGATGCTGTCGGTGTAACCCACTAAATCCAGCATCTCCATGATTTTATTATCATGGGTATCTTTATCCATTTCAGGAAAGTGAAGTCTTAAAGGCAGGCTCATATTTTGGTAAACAGACTGGTTAGCCCAGAGAGCAGCATCCTGAAATACAAAACTGCTGTTTTTTCTAAAATCAAGGAGTCCTGAAGTGTTCATTTTTCTTAGATTTTTGTCATTAACAAATATATTACCATGATCAACTGGTATTAAAGCAGCAGCAACTTTTAAAAGTGTGCTTTTCCCGCAGCCTGATGGACCTATTATTACTGTTGTCTTACCCACAGGAAAGTGTGTCTCTATATCAGCAAGAATTTTCCGTTCATTTTTTATCAGAGTAATATCTTTAAGATAAATGTCATACATAAAAGCGCCTCAATATAAGGTATAATAAATAAGTACAATAAATGCATCTGCAAGCATGCATAGTACAAAAGACATTCCTACTGCCTTAATAGTCATTTGAGGAATTTCTGTTGAAGATTGCTCAACTTTAAAACCGTAATAGATGGATACAACAGAAATAATTACTCCAAAAACAAGACTTTTTATTATAGACGAAACAATATCTTCAGGATGCAGATTGTAAAGGATTTTACGAAAATATTCAGCTGCCTGTATCGGATGAATAAACTGGGTAATGAAATACGATCCTATAAGTCCAAAAAAATTGAAATACAGATTAAGGAGTAGTAAAGAAATAGTGACACCTATAAATCTTGGAACTGCAAGGTAGCTTATAGGATCAATACCCGCAGCAATATAGGCTTCTATTTCATGGTTTACAACATTGCTTCCTATTTCAGTTGCAATAGCTGTACCGGATCTTGCTATAATAATAAATGCACAGAGCATAGGACCAAGTTCTCTGGTAATTATTGTAATTAGAATAGGGTATATTAGATCTCCCTGTCCAAACTGTGGTAGTATTCCTACTCCCTGAATTATAATAACAGCTCCAAGAGCAATGGCAATAAGGGAAATATTAGTTAAGGCCTGTACACCGGTGAAAAGAATCTGCATGGTTAGAACTTTCCTTCCCACCTGCCCCTTTCGGGCAAATCCAATTGTGGCTTTCATTATCTGAAAGAAAAATCCCAATCCATAAAGCAGAGCTTTTATATGATTAATCATCCACCGGCCAAGTTTGCCAAGCATTATGCCTCCTGGGTTGCTGAGATCGTTCCTCAGGACTTTGTCCTTCCGGTACGACTCATTGGCGAGCAGCCAACTTGTTGGCGACCAGCCTGTTAAAATAGTAATGGAAATGACGTCTTCCTTCAATACTATTTTTTGTGGTTGATCAGCCTTACAATCTATTCTTATCTTAAGAGTTCCTCAGGGAGAAATTCATCAGAGATAATACCTAGTTTTGCAGTTTTACCCAGCTTAACGAAGGGTTTATTTCCCCCATGAAAATCTGATCCGCCAGTAATCATACATCCCTTTTCTTTTCCGTATTTTAAAAGTCTTTTTGTCATATTTCTTTTTGTGCCTGAATGAACAGCTTCGATACCATCAATGCCTGATGCAATCCAGTTATCAAGTTTCTCTAAAAGAGCGTTGAAATTTACAGGAATGTTAAGAGGGTGTGCAACTACAGCATATGCTCCGCAGTAATGGATAAAATCAATTGCTGACTCAAGAGATATAGTTTCCCGTGGCATATAGAAAGGTTTTCCCCATGTAAGATATTTGGTAAAAGCATCATTCATGCTGTTAGCATGACCATTAGAAACCAGCCAGGAAGCAAAATGGGGACGTCCAATAGTCCCTTTTGTTAGCAGTTTTAAATCATCATATCTAATGTTAAGACCCTGAACATTCATAAGTTCTATAATTTTAGTATTTCTAACTTTGCGTTTTTTATTAATTTCCTGCAGAATAGGAGCATTTTCCCAGTTTTTTAGACCCAATCCCAGAATATGGAGTTCTCCCGGTTTATGGGTAACTGATAACTCAATCCCTGGAATAAATCTAACATTTTTGTTTTCTGCAGCTTTCAGCCCCTCTGCGAGGCCTCCTGTTGTATCATGATCTGTAATAGCAATAGCCTTCAAGAATAGGTTTTCGGACTTTTCGATTAATTCTGATGGAGAAAAAGTGCCATCAGAAAAGTGAGAGTGTGTGTGTAGATCTATCATAGAGTTCTTAATATAATAAAAAAATGGGTAACGGTATAGTAGGGGCAGTCACGCAGGATCGATTTATCGACCCTCGTGGCTGCACATACATATAAAAAAAGAATGATGAGTACAGTAATCCCTGTCGATAAATAAAAGATAGTTGTTTAGTAGATTTTGTTGTTTTTTTTGAAATAGCTTGTTTTTGGCTATTTTGCGCCATATTTTTATACATATTTAAGTTAGGAGCTATTATAACATTCAAAATGTGGAACAGCGCAAAAAGCTTGTTGACATAAAAAATTGTGGAAAGTACAATTTGAGGTAAGCAAACAGGAGATACCATGCCTAAGGCCGTCAATTATAAGACCAATTCCATTGTATATTTTAAGGGTGATATTAATGAAAAAATATATATACTTAACAATGGACGTGTCAGTTTAAATTATAATGATATTGAAACCGGTCAGGAGATGCATGATTTAATAAAAACCGGTGAGTTTTTTGGTGTTAAGTCAGCTATGGGAAAGTATCCAAGAGAGGAAACGGCCGTAGTCCTTCAGGATTCTTCAATGATAGCCTTTTCAGTTGCAGAATTTGAGCAAATTGTATTACAGAATACGCGTATAATGATAAAGATGCTAAAGGTTTTTTCAAATCAGCTTCGGAGAATCCATAAACAGGTAAGAAATCTGTTAAAGAGCGGAAATGATGTAGTGGATCCTGAAACAGGTTTGTATAATATTGGTGAGTATTATTTAAAAGTCAGTAAGCAGAAACAAGCTGTTTATGCTCTAAGACGTTATTTAACCTATTATCCTTCAGGCAAGCATTCTGCTGAGGCATCGAAACTCCTCGATGCAGCTGAGAGTGGTGCTGCACCTTCTTTCAGTACTCCGCCTGCAAGCAGTTCCCGTGAACCGGGAAGTGATCTGTCTGATGTGGAAAAATCTTATTACAATGCTGTAAGTTTGTTCAGTCAGGAAAAATTTAAAGAAGCCCTTTCTGAATTTCAGAAGATAATTGAAGATGGTGCTGATGGAGAATATGAGGCTAAAGCCAGATATGAAATTGGTCGTTGTTATTATAATCTTCAAAAATACGATATATGTATTAAGCATTTTACTTCACTTATACAAAAATACCCAAAGCATCCTGATATTATTGATGCCCTTTACTATGTAGGCAAAAGTTATGAAGGAACTGGAAATAAAGAAAAGGCGGCAGGTTTTCTGAAAAAGGTTATTTCAATGGCAAGAGATGAAGCCCACGTCATGCGTAAGGCCAGGAAAGCTCTTAAAGGATTAGGGGGATAAATCATTATGGCTCTTGATCTTTCTATGTTTAACAGATTTGCAGTTAATTTTCAGGCAGGTGATATAATATTTTGTGAGCATGAACCGGGAGATAATTTTTATCTTATTCAATCCGGGCGTGTTCAAATTGTTAAGATTATTGATGATCTGGAAAAAATAATTGATATACTTCAGCCGGGGGAGCTTTTTGGAGAAATGGCAATTCTTGAAGAAGCACCCCGATCTGCATCTGCTGTGTCTTTGGATACTGTTAAAGCACTGGAATTTAACCGTGAGAATTTTGAGATTCTTATGAAAGGAACTCCCCAGATAGCTTTAAAGCTGCTGAAACTTTTTACAAAACGCATATATGATCAAAAACGCAGATTTTTAATTTTGACTTTGGATGACCCTCAGGCCAAGATTGCCGACGTATTTCTTATGCTTTCAGAAACACAACCAGTCAGTGATAACAGTGCAAACGAACGGACTTTTATGACTACAGTTGAAGATATTGCCCACTGGGCAGGTGTATCTCCCAGTGAGAGTAAGCGTATTCTTGGCCATTTTGCCGGTCAGCGACGTCTGGAAATATTTCCGGATAAGATAATTGTACAAAATATTAATGATTTTGCACGTTTTGTCAGTTCCAAACGCCGTTCCCAGGTATCGGAATAGACATATTGAATCTTATCTAATCAATCTTTTTCAGTATCAATGTGGAATTATGTCCGCCAAAACCGAATGAGTTCGACATAACAACCCTGACTTCTTTCTCTACAATATCTGTGTTAATGCAGGTAAGAGAAATTTCAGGATCCAGGTTCTCAATGTTGATATTTGCCGGAATTTTCCCTTCCTTAATTGTCATTGCACATATTATTGCTTCCAGTCCAGCTGTTGCACCCAGAAGATGTCCATGCATTGATTTAGTGGAACCTACACACACATTATCCTGTTTACCTTTAAGGAGCTTATAAACAGCTTTGCATTCCGCTATATCTCCAACAGGAGTGGATGTTCCATGTGTATTTATATAGTCTATTTCTTCGCTTGAAATACCGGCCTGACTGAGAGCCATTTCCATAGAAAGAAGTGCCCCGCCTCCCTCAGGGTCCGGAGCGACAAAATCATACGCATCTCCTGACATACCTGCAGAAGCAATTTCACAAATTATATTTGCACCTCTTGCCTTTGCATGATCATAGTCCTCAAGTACAAGTACACTTGAACCTTCGCTCATAACAAAACCATCTCTATCTTTGTCGAAAGGTCTTGAAGCTGTTTTTGGATCGTCATTTCTACTGGATATTGCACGCATATTAGAAAAGCCGGCAACTGCCAGTTCTACAACAGTTCCTTCTGAACCTCCTGCAAACATAACATCAGCCATTCCTGATTTTATCAGCATCATTGCAATAGCAATAGCATGGTTGGAAGTCGCACATGCAGTCTGGGTACTCAAATTGGGACCACGAAAACCATAGAGCATACTAATAAAGCCAGCTGCTATATTTCCAATTGACATAGGAATATAGAAAGGGCTAACTCTTCGGGGGCCTTTAGTGGAAAGAGCAACAGCATTATCAGCCTGTACTTTCAAACCTCCAATTCCACTTCCCATTGCGATTCCGATTCTGTCCGGATTCTTTTTAATATCCAGTCCGGATGATTCAACAGCTTCTTTCATACCTGCAACAGCATAATGCACAAACAGGTCTGCTCTTTTTGCAGATTTTAACTGATCTTCTGTATAGTACTGCCTATAATCAAAATCTTTAATTTCACCGGCAATTTTAGTTGCCAGATTTGATGGATCAAAGTGCGTAATTGGTCCAATACCTGATTTTCCGGCAAGTACCTTAGCCCATGTATCAGATACATTCATACCAAGGGGGTTTACTGTGCCCATGCCAGTCAGAACAACTCGTTTTTCTTCCATTTTAATTCCTTCTGTTTTAATTTTAAAAAATAAATATATCATCTACCAATTATATTAACTTCCAGAATTATCCATAATACTTGTGCAATTGTCTGAATATAAATACTATTGAAAAGTATTCTGATTTAGGTTTATAGTTATTTTAAGATGAAACTTCTATTTTTTATCAGTAATATCGAACTTAACGAACAGAACAATGGAGATTTGCATCTACATAGTCACTTGCAGCATGAAATGATTTATTGTTATGAAGGTGAATCAGATTATATTAATGCCGGAGATTTGCTGTTTTATCCGGCGGGGCAGGAACATAAGCTAAGTTGTATTCCCGGAAAAACTTTGAAATTAAAGCAGATCTATTTTGATGAGGAGCTTTTCTCTTCTTCTGTACATATGGAGAAAGACGCGCTTTTTGTTCTTGGCCAGATAAAACTTTACCTGAAATTCAACAATAGTGTCAGTCTTTCAAAAATAGGTTCGGAAAGAGTTGGGAAGCTGTTTGAGAGTATGGAGTGGGAGTTTAAGAATCGATATCATGGTTACTCCTGGACTATACGTTTGAAACTAATTGAACTTCTTGTTACTCTTATGCGGGACAGAGAATTTATAATACCTATAGCAAGGGAAATTGCAAAACCTCTGTCTAACAGTCATATTCAGGATGTAATTTTTTATATCAATACCAACTACATGAACAGTATAACAATAGATACAGTACTTAAATTTTGTCCCTTAAGCCGAAGCCACTTTCATGCACTTTTTAAACAGGAAACCGGTACTACCTTTATACAATATCTGAATAAGATTCGCTGCCATCGTGCAGAGGAACTTCTGACCACTACCAGCGATTCTATTCTGGATATATCTTTAAAATGCGGGTTTAATAATCTTAGCCATTTCGGTCATACGTTTAATGCTATTACAGGTATGGCTCCTGGTATCTATAGGAAAGAAGCTTCCATCCACTCTTCAGTTTTGCTATAATTATTACTTGATCTATAGCAGATATTTCATGAAAATTATTGAAAAAATTCTATGAAGTTGTAACTTTTTATCATGATTATGTTAAGATAAGTTGAGGTGAAAATGGATAAAACAATTATAAAAAAGATTGAATTAAAAAACCTGAAAAGTGACTTTGAGTATTGGCAGACACAACCTATAAGTTCAAGATTAGCAACCCTACAGAAAATAAGAGAAGAATATATAGGATGGAAATATGATAATAGACAGAAATTTCAAAGAATTTATTCAGTTATTAAACAAAAATAATGTAAAATATCTAATTGTGGGAGGATATGCTGTAGCTTTGCATGGACATCCTCGGTATACAAAAGATCTGGATATATGGATTTATGTTGACATAGACAATGCCGAAAGATTGATTACTTCTCTGCATGAGTTTGGTTTTAACTCTCTTGATCTTAAATCTGATGATTTTCTAACTTATGGAAAGGTAGTGCAGCTGGGAAATCCTCCAAATAGAATTGATTTACTTACTTCGGTGGATGGTGTTGAGTTTAATTCCTGTTATAAATCAAAATTCGAAGTTGAAATTGAAGGTCTGAAAATAGATTTTATTAGTTTAGAAGATCTAAGGAAAAATAAAAAAGCTTCCGGCAGATATCAGGATTTAGCCGATTTGGAGAATCTGGAGTAAAGAGAATAATTTGATTTTACTGACTCTTCCTCAATCTCTCTTTAATATTAGAAATATGATCACTATAACCGGATTTATAGGAGCTGTTGTTCTGCTCATATCTTTCGGCATAACAGGTGCAACAATTGGAATGATAAGTGCACCTAACGGTCATGATACAATTCTCCTTTCCGGATTAATTGTCAAGCTTGAACCTTCTTATTCCCCGGATGAAATTCTTATCATTTTAGGTACTGTATTATTATTTACCGTTATTTTTCCATCCTTGCTATAACATCTTCTACAGTCCCTGAGAAAGGCCCTGGAGTTTCCATTTTTATTGAGCAGAGTACCCCAGCGTAATGAACTGATTCATCAGGTCCATGATCAAGTCTCCATGCAAGATATGCAGCAAAGGTGGTATCCCCACGGCCTGTTCTCCCTGAAAGGTTAGATGGTGTGAAAGGGGCCCTGAAAATTTTTCCATCAACAAGTACTATCACCTCTGTGTTATGAGTAACCATGACTTCCTTTGCACCCCATGAGGCAAGGATATAAGCAGCTTTCTCCCTATCTGTTTCTCCAGTTAGTATTTCAGCTTCTGCAGCATCTGTTTTCAGATAGGTTATTAACGGGAGAAGTTCTTTTTTGGAGTCCCAGTCCCTGAAAAGCAGCTTCCCGTTCTCACTGCATCTGAGTAACCCCTGCGCATCTATTCCGATTTTCCCTTTTTGGGTAAGATAGGGTATAAACTCATCTGGAATTTCTCCCCGGAATAAACCGGCAAGATGATAAATTGTGCTGTTGGTTTCCGGCATGCTTTTTATTGTAAATGGATCGGCCTGGGATAGAAGAGTAACCTTTCTTTTCTCTTTGTCTGCAGAAAAATATATATTTTCTATACTGGTGGTAGCTTTGGAATCAAGTCGTATAACATCAACCCCGTTGTCCCTCATACTGTACAGTTCTTTTTCTGCATCCTTTGAAGCCATGGTTATTACCTGGACTTTTTTACCTGATCTTGCTGCTGCAACAGAAGAATAGATAACAGGACCTCCGGTTAGTCTGACTTCATCCTTCTTATAAATCATTATATCTCTGGAAATATGTCCAATCATGGTTATGTCATTCATAAATAAATCACTCCTCTGATTGGAGTGTATCAGAAACAACCAGGAAGATGAAAAAATGTTTAATATACAAAAATGGTTTATTAGTCTATTTTTTTATCTTATATATTACATAATTCCAGTGAACGATTTCAGGTGTCATGAAAGAAGCCATTTTTTTCAACATTGTTTCATATCCAGACTCTCTTTTACTTCTTGTTTTTGGAACAATTATAAAATCATAATCGGAAAGTTTACCATAACAGGACATGTTCTTATTCAGAGATGTTTTAAACTCATCCATTACCAGTGCTAGAATTTTTACTCCACTGCATTTTTTTAGAATAACCCGTTTTCTGTTACTTTCCTCCTTTGTATGAACATAGAGTTCATTATCGTAGATGGTATTTGTAGATTGAATAATAAAATCAAATTCAGTGGCTAGATAAACATTATTGTCATCTCCAACAATTGTGTTTCCAACAGTATCTATTCTTCCCGCGGGTGTGTACATTGTTATGTATTCCGATATATTTTCCGGCTCCATTAAATTATTAATAACCCCGAGGTTATGTGTATATAGATGATAATGAATTTTATCTTCTTTTGATCTGCCTGCTATTATATTGGCAAAATGATAGATGTTAGTACCTGAGCCAAGTAGAATTTTAAGTGTTACATTTTTTTTCCATGTTTCAATACTGTTTTTTATCTGATCATATATGCCATTTGCTATTTTGAGTTTGTGGGTCAGGTAAAGATGTTGAAATTGAGTATATGATGTCATTCCCTGATAGATAGCAATATCAAAGTTTTCAGGATTATCAGGAGTTTTGATTTTTTTAAAAAGATGAACTCCCAAAATATCTTCATACCGTTTAATCTGGGTATATATCCAGGTACAGCTTGTATATTTAACATTACATCTTTCTTCAAGATAATTCTGTATTTCAGAAATTGGAATAATAAGATCAAAAATTGACTTTTCATCTGTTAAATCATATCTCTCGGAGAAAAGCGAAAAAATATTTGATATTAGTTCTTTTTTTCGAAGCCGATGTTTTCCTGGAGCCTGTTTCATAAATTTATCCTGCTGATTATCTTCTTTTATTACTATAACATATTATTATCAGTTATTAGTCTAAATTTATCTTTTGTATAGTTTTTGCATAATAAGCAAGAATTGCTTATTATGCAAAAAAAGGGAGATAAACATTATAAAATAAAATTTTGACAGATTTTGTAAACTGGGTATAAACTGAACCAACTTTTGGAAAGGAATGATATGGATACTTGCTATACTTTGATAACAGCTCACAGCGGTTGTAATAATACAACTCCAAATTCTTTAGAATCAGTAATTACCGGTATGGAATCCGGAGCTGATTTTGTTGAAGTTGATGTCAGATCAACAAGAGATGGCCTACCTGTTTTATTTCATGATAGTTTTGTAAAAACAGAGAAGTATGGATCACTTAATATTTGTGATTATTCCTTATCTGAGCTTAATGAATTTATTAAAACAGATTCCAACACGAAAAATCATTTCTCTGAAATAATCACCTTTACCAGGGCAATTTCCATTGTAAAAGATTTTGGCGGTTTTTTGAATGTAGATATAAAAGATGATACCTGCATTTATCCAATGATAACAGCAGTTAAAGAGGCCAATATGGTTGATTCAATAATAATTTCGGGTTGCGAATACGGAAGAGCCTATTCTTTAAAGAGAAGCCATCCTGAATTCCAGGTTCTTCTTAATCTAAAGGAGAGGATGTTTCTTGATAAAGGGGAATCCGCTTCTATGATTGCAGATGAAATTTGTCATATGGCAGTAGAAGCATCGTGCTGCGGAATTAATATCGAGTATAAATATCTATCAGATGAACTTATCCAGACAGCCCGCAGGCGCTTTCTTCCGATTTCAATATGGACACTGACAGAGAATGATGATCTGGATAGTTATTTAAATATGGGTTTGTTTTCAATTACAACAACTGCTGTAAGTATTCTTGTAGAAAAAAGAAAGAAATTTTCAGGTAAAATGGCATTGCCCGGTGTATTGCCGGAAAAAATATAGGAGGCTTTTATGAAGCAAAAGATTTCGATTTTTTTGGTTTTTCTTCTAATTATCCCTTTCTTTGCATTTGCAGGTGGCGATAAGGAAGAAACGACTGATGGTCCAAAAGAGGTAACAATCAGTATATGGACAAAAGCAGGAGCTACAGAAGAATGGCGGGGGAAGGCTGCTATTGAAGCTGCGAAAGAGCTTAATAAAGAGCTTGAGAGTGAAGGGATTGTAGTAACAGTTGAAGCAGTTCAGGAAACTGCCGGGTGGGGTGATTTTAACAAGAAATTCACCATGGCAAGTGAGGCTGGAAAGGGTCCTGATATCCTGTGTACAGGCCATGAAAATATTGCTGTTTACGGAAGTACAGGATATATTGTACCCTTGGCTGATTCTGTTAAAGAGATAAAAGCTATGGCACCTGAGTTTGATGATGTAATAGATGGCCTTTGGGCCATGACTGCCTGGAGAGGACAGATCTGGGGTATTCCTCAGGACACCGAAGCAAGACCAATGTTCTTCAGTAAAACAAAACTAAAAGAACTTGGATGGAGTGATGCTAAAATTGCAGCATTGCCGGATGAAATTGCAAAAGGCAATTTTACCCTGGATGATATGATCGCAACCAGTAAGGAAGCCATTGTCAAGGGAGTTGTAGAACAAGGTTATGGTTACTGGTCACGTCCAAAGTCCGGTGGAGATTTTATCCAGTATTACATGGCCTATGGGGGACAGATTTACGATCCTGCAGCAGATAAACTGGTAATTGTAAAAAAAGCTCTTCTTGACTGGTATAAAT
>JAUVLL010000055.1 GCA_030600745.1 Spirochaetaceae bacterium
GCAGAAAACAGTATGAAAAAGCAGCCGAACTTTTAAAGGAAGCTGAAAAAATATATCCTGAAAACAGAAAGCATTTTCTCTACTGTATGGGGATTGCTTTTGCAAGATCCGGTCAATTGAATGAAAGTAAAAATATTTTTACAGAGCTGGATAATTCGTATCACAAAGATATAATTACCTTTCTTTTGGATGCTGATAAACCTTTGCCGGAGAATACCCATTTGGATCCGGCATTCCAACAGGATATGATACTGAAATTCTGGCATAATCTAAACAATTCTGAGGCTGTCCCTGCATCCTCAAATGCTCTTAATAATCTGAAAGATGCCTATACTCTTTTTTCTTCAGGGATGGATCCTTCTTCAAAGTTAAAGCTTCTGGAAAGCAAAACAGGATTTAGAAATATTGCAGTATACCTTAAACTTCTTGTGGCGGTGTCCCATGGGAGTAACATTAAGATTCGAAATCTTTTAACAAAGAATGTTGAAGTTTTCAATAATGGAAGGGGAGACTTCCTTCTTGGGATTTACCTGAAATACCTTCTTAAGGTAAAAGATTATAAGGAAATTCTTGTTCTGAACAAACTTTTAAGAGATATAAACGCAGCGCCTCCATCCATGAAAGCTGTACATGATATGGCCCTGTTCTACCTTGGGATTGAAGAGCTTGAGCAGGGAAATATGGAGAAGGTCCGGGATTATTACAGGGAAATAAAAAGCGAAACCCCCGCTGTTCTGCATAATAAAGCGCTAATCCTTCAAAAACTGGAAAAGTTTAACGAAGCAAACGAGTGCTGGACTGCTCTTTGTAGAAAAAACAAAAAGCCCAGACGATCTGATCCTGAAGAATTACGTACTTCTTATGGAATTATGCTTAAATATATTGCAGAGAATTATCGCTTGGCAGCTCATTCAGGGAAGGCTCAGTCTTTATACAAGGAAGTACTGTCACTTGATAAATTTGACAGGGAATCCCTGGAGGCTCTCTTCGAAATTTACACAGAAGATGGTAATTCCCAATTAGCCTTAAACTGTGCAAAACAATTATTTGAAATAGATAAGAGTAATGATGAGTATCTGTTTAATTACACTTCTGCGCTTTTGGAATTAGGCCGTATTAAAGAGCTTATTCCACTTTATGCAGAAGCATTGAAGCGTAATCCTGACAGTAATTTTTACAAAGAGGGTCTCGAATTTTGTTATGTAAAGAGTGCTCTGGATATTAGAGGCAGCAGTCTGGAAGAGTTAAAGGCTTTTGTTGAGAAAATAGAAATTCTTGGTGGGACAAAATCTTGCAACCTTTTATATCTTGAAGGATACATTCTTCACAGAGAAGGACATTCCCGGAAGGCGATGAATAAGATAAACCGGGCCGTAGCTAAGGTAGAAGAGCATTATGAAGAGTTTCATCTTGCCTGTGTACTCTATGAAGATAGTTTTATTAAACAATCGATGAAGCTTTTCCAGGCTATTACATCTTGCGGCTGTCCAACAAGTGACAGTCTTACCGAATCAATTATTGGATTTCTTGTAATAAAAGATGATAGGGAGAATGCTTTTAATATTTGTGAAATTGCAGAAGATTCTTTACTATGGGATAATTATTTTATTGCTGATATGCTTCATAATTATAAAAGGCCTTTATGGGCTTTTGAGTACACTGCAAGGCTTATCAAAGAGGAGGATGCCGACGAGGATGATTATTTTTTACATCTTCTGGTTTTAAATGATATAGGGAATAGTAAAGATACTTTGCAGTATGCCAGGGAGCTTTTTGAGGAGGCAGAAAGTAATAATGATGAGGGAAGCATATATGTATTCAAACATCTAATAAAACAAATAAAAACCAGGGGGAAATTCAAACTACCGGATGAGTAAAACAGATGAACAATAGAAAGAATCGTGATAAAAATAAAAAACCCCAAATTGAGCCAACTCCTTATGAAATACTTGGAGTACCGGATACCGCGGCAGATAAGGATATTCGCAAGGCTTATCTGCAGAAGGTGAAAGCTGCCCCTCCGGAGAGGAATCCTGAGGAATTTAAAAAGATTCGCAAAGCATATGGTATTTTAAAAGATATAAATAATCGGAAGAAACTTGATCTTTCCCTGTTTCGTACTGTTTCTGATATTGAAGTGGATACGGCTGTTTCGGATGATTTTAAAGATCTTTTTGCTGAGCGTATATTTCAGATGCTTCTTGTCTCTTCCGATCTGCATATTAAAGATTTTAGCCGGTTTTTCACTAATATTGATAGTGAAATAGAGGCGCTGAATTGAGACCTTCTGCAGTCCGTTTCCCGTTCATTATCTCTTTCCAACAGAAGGATCGGGGGGGTGAAACAGGGAATACTGTTTTCCTTTCATCTCTTCAAAACCTGGGTAGGGAGTTGAAGGTTCTAAGCCAGGGGAATGAGAAGAATTTTTCTCTTGTATTAAAAAAAATGATTTTTCTGGAATCTACACTTGATGAACTTTTGGAAGCAGAAACTTCTGAAAAGGACGAAAGAGTTCATTCCATATTAGAACAGGAAAAACAGAAAATGGAAAAGTTTTTTATTGAGATGATTCCAATTCTGGATATTCTTGATACTGCATGTAGTTCGGCGGCAGAGTCAGAAGAACTTGAATTAAGTAACGGTCTTGAAATACTTAACCGGAAACTTGTCAGGCTTCTCTCCTCCTGGAAATTCGCAAAGTCTGCAAATAAGGGAATGAAGTTTGATCCACTGTTTCATGAAGCTATTGGAACCGGTTCATCATCATCCATGACACCAGGCTCAATTATGGATATTATTGAGAGTGGCTGGACATTCGAAAGTAAAATTCTGCGGTTCGCGAAAGTGATTGTTGTAAAATAAATTTGATTAGAAGGTTAAATATGGAGAAAATTTTTGGCATTGATCTCGGCACAACCAATTCAGAAATAGCTTACCTTGACAAGGGTAAACCGGTGGTTGTTGAATTAGCCCAGGGTAAAAAGTACCTTCCCTCTGTAGTCGGTATTGATCGAAAGGGTAATATTATTACAGGATTTACAGCCCGTAATCAGTATGCCGCATTCCCGGAAGATACGGTTATGTCAATAAAGAGAAAGATGGGCAGCGGTGAGAAGGTTGTAATGGGAGGTAAAACATATACCTCCGCGGAGATTTCCTCCTATATTCTGAATACTTTAAAAGAGACTGCCGAAAAAGAAACTGGTTTTAAGGTAGGAAAAGTTGTTATTACAGTTCCCGCCTACTTTACAGATGTTCAGAGATCGGACACCATTAAAGCAGGAGAACTGGCAGGACTCGAAGTAGTACGCATAATAAATGAGCCTACTGCCGCAGCTCTGGCATATGGCTCCGGCAATAATAGCAGCGAAAAGTTATTGGTGTATGACCTTGGCGGAGGGACCTTCGATATCTCCCTTATGGATATTGAGGAAGATGTAGTTGAGGTAATTGCTACTGATGGTGACAGTTTTCTTGGTGGTGATGATTTTGACCTTATTCTTCGTGAACATTTACGTTCTTCTCTCCCTGGAAGCTCTGCTAAAGAAGAGAATATGAAGCTTGAAGCCCGGTTAAAGAATATTTCAGAGGCTGTCAAGATAGAGCTTTCCAATAAGAGTCTTGTTAAGGTTGAGGAGGGATTTCTTACCTCCTATAAGGGTAAGCCTGTAAACCTGGAACTTGATGTAAGTAGAGTAGAGTTCGAAGAACAAATTGAGGACAAACTTGGTAAAAGTTTTGATCTTTTGGATACAGTTATTAAAGAGGGAGGACTGGATAAAGCCGATATTGACAGGTTGATTCTGGCAGGTGGATCTACCCATATTCCAAAAATTATGGAAGTATTAAGTGACAATTACGGATTCGATGTTCACCGGGAGATAGATCCCTATTATTGTGTTGTTATGGGAGCCGCTGTTCAGGGAGCAATTATTGCAGGTGAGGAGATTGACACAATTCTTGTGGATGTTAACTCCCACTCTCTAGGTATTAGCTGCATGGGAATGTATCCGACAGGGGAGATGAATCCTGATCTTTACAGTATTCTTATTCATAAAAACACAGCAATTCCTTCATCCATGACCAGAACATATTACACTATGTATGAAAATCAGACAGCTGTAAAAATTGATATTTATCAGGGAGAAGATCAATCCGTAAACAGTAATTCATTTATTGCTTCCTTTGTACTTGATAATCTTCCAAAAAACTTACCCTCCGGTTCGGAGGTAGATATTACTTTTGAGTACAATATAAACGGACTGGTTGAAGTTTCTGCACAGGACAGAAAAAGCGGAAAAAAGGAAAAGCTTGAGGTTGATATTAACAGGGATTTAGGTGATGGATTACAGTAAGGAATATCAAGCCGCTCTGGAACTGGCTTCTGCCTTAAGATATGAGGAAGCCGGGCAGAAGCTTAGGTTTATACTCAGAGAGTATCCCGATAACATGGATGCTCTTATCCTTCTTGGAAAGGTGGAGTATTATCTGCGTTTTTTCTTCTCTTCCAAAAAACGCTTTGAAACAGTCCTTACCCATGATCCTGGAAATTTTGAAGCCTATTACGGCCTGCAGTTCTTTAACGAAAGGAAAAGGAGATTATGGACTATTACGGCCTGGCTTAGTTCAATTTTTCTGCTTTTATCCATAGCTCTGTTCCTTAATATTTCTACCAGGACCGGTTTTGACAGGTTTGAAGAAAGTTTTACTGAACAAAGCAGGTATTATCTTGAACTTGAAAAAGAACAGACTGACAGAATGCTTGGTATATCGGATAATCTGGATCAATATGTCGACGATTTGGATAGGCTGAAAGAGAACACAGAGCTTGGGATAGAAAATCTTGGAGAGGGCCTGGGTGATCTGGATTATAAGATGGAGGAACAGTTTTCAGAATTTGAAGATAATCAGTTTGAGTATTACAGAACTATCCTTAAAGAAATAAAAGATCTAAAAGAGATAGCCGGCAAGCTGGAGGATGGAAGTTTTACAGAATAATACAAGTTCAGACACCAATCCTGTCAGCTTTGTTTGTGTTTAACATTCATTATATCCTCTTTTGGCCCACTATATATGTGCTAGATATTGTTCAAGAGCTTCTGTAACTACACTATTTAGATTTAATCCCTTTTCTTTAGCATATAAAGAGGCTTTGCGATGAAGATCACTACCGGTACGAACATTAAAACTTCCACGAAAGGATTGATCCGATTTAAGACCTTCATTTTGGCAAAGCTCTAAATAATCATCAACAGCTTCTTCAAAGGCTTGCTTCAAACTTGTTGCATCTGTTCCCTCGTAATTAATAAGGCTCTTAATATATTCAATTTTCCCAAAGAACACCTGATCAGCATCACTATAATGTACTGATCCGTAATAATTCTTATAATGAATCATGTCTTTCATAACATATTCTCATGTTTTAACACTTCCAATACCTGATCTATTGCATACCGCTTTAAAACATTTTGAGGATGAGGTTTGTGTAATGTAATAGTTGCAGCGGAATGGTGTAAAAACCTCCGTCGGGATCCTCCTGTCCTGCCCGCTTTTACTTCCCCGATATCCTAAGTATTTAAGTAAACCTGTCAATTCGTCCCAGGTAAAAGCTTTTGGCCTTTGCCGGAACCTTGAAATAAGTTTTTCCTTTCGACTCATAATCCTCTTCTTTATAAAACATGATATATGATTTTATAAAATAGTGCAACTATATTTAGTTGCAGATACCTGCTGCACCTACAATACTTCTAATTCAAAATAGTTGATTTATAGACTGCTTACAGGTAGTATAGATTATACCAATCAGGAAAAGGATTTTACCTTGGATATATTTGATTTTGAGTTAAAAAGAAACTGGAAGGACAGAGTAAAATATCTACCACACTATTGGTGGAGGAGAATATCTGACTCCTACTACAATCGGAAGTATGGCATACAGAGACTTTTTAAAGGATATGGTGATGTCGATATTTATAGTTTTTACTCAGAAATTTCAAAAATAATATTACCAAGACTTATCCGGTACAGGAATAAACTTAATGGTTTCCCCGGTATTTTTTCTGAATACAATGAAAATGAATGGAAGAGCAGAGAGGATTATGATAAAGCAGTAGATGAGAAAAGAATCCTGGGCGGCGGGAGTGAAGCCTGGGAAGAGATCCTTGATAAAATGATATTTTCTTTTACTCACATATTAGTAGAGAATAGTATAGGTTAAACTAAACAGGAAAGGAAACTGATTAAAGAATATATTGAAAAATATGGTGATGTGAGGGATGAAACTGATGATAATTTGAAAATTCATAGCTACCATTATTTTGAAAATCCTAATCCCAAACATGATACGGATACAGCATCTGTCTATGTCCCGGAAGAAGATTTTAATGATGAATTAGTAGAAAAATATAAAAATGAAGGACTTGTTTACAAGGGGTTCAAAAAGAGAACTTACCATCATAATGATGAATTGGAAAAAGAGCTTAACGATAAATGTGATGAAGGGTTGATGCTGTTTGGAAAATATTTTCGGAACCTTTGGGATTAATGAATTCGAAAGATATTAACACCTCTTAAACACCACAACCCGAAACCCCCGATACTTTCGGGAAGCTGTCTGTATCCACCCATTATGGGTTTTTACAGCACCGGCGATATGTGAACTTTTTCCTGCAATCATTAGAATAGCTTCAGGAGTTGTTACCGGTAAAAGGCTGTCCAGAATAGAATCATCAGCTTCATCCAGAGATATTATCATTGAATTGTAGGTATTGTTTGTTTTATTAGATGACGGAGTGTAATTAATTGAAGGGGAGACGCGAAGCATCGCGTCTGTACGCAGTGCTTCAGGACAACAGATGTGTATTAGTGACAGATTATCTTTGTTAATATAACTGAAGGTTTCCAATAGGTTTTCTCTGCTGATCTTAAGCTGAAGAATATCTCCGGATGCGAGTACAGTTTCTGTTATCTTTCCAGAATTTGCCAGATGGGAGATTATCGGTAAGTGTCCCTGTCCGGGATTCCAGAACAGAGTCCTCCCTGATACAGGTTGTTTTTCCAGTACATGAGCTGCTGTTTCTATATGATAGGGAACAGTATCGAATCCGGGTATATTATATACAGTCTTTAGAGTGTACTTTAGTTTATTAATCTGAAAGTTTGTTCTGTTCCGAATATAACATTCATCAAGATCGTTATTACTGTTTATATCACCGGATTTCTTTGAAGTACTATTTCCCCTGTAATGGAAAACTGAGTATTTTCTTGTATCCTCTGTGAAAATAATCTCAGCTTCAGTTT
Source organism: Spirochaetaceae bacterium (assembly GCA_030600745.1). GTDB lineage: Bacteria > Spirochaetota > Spirochaetia > B11-G9 > B11-G9 > JAJRQE01. The sequence goes on from JAUVLL010000055.1 coordinate 7,300, forward strand.
TTCTTATCGCTGACTGAATAGTATCCCGAAGAGTTGTTACTACTACGACTGCACAGATACCATTTGGGGATAGAAAGTTTAAACTTTTGGTAATAAACTCACTAAGGACGCTATTCCCTGCCTTTGCCGGGAGATTTGAAAGAATTAGATCCTGTGAACCTGGTTCAACACCATCAAGTGTAAGATTCCCACTGTAGTTGATCCCTTTAATTTTATTATATCCGGCATTCTCTTTTGAAAACTCAATTGCCAGTGCATCCCTGTCCTGAAGAGTAACATTCATGTCAGGATATTTCTTTTTTAATGACAGGCCTATTACTCCAATACCGCAACCTATATCTACTACTGTTTTGATTTCGGTAAAATCAATCTCTTTTGCGAGGGTTTTTAGAAGGAGCTTTGTACCGGTATCTATAGAATAACTGCTGAATAATCTTTGAGAGAGAAAAAAAGAGAGGTTCACTCCGTTAAAACGGAATGGAACCTCTTTATTGGAATATTTTTCAATTAAATTCAACTATTTACCCGTTCGACATATTCATGGGTTTCTGTATTTATCATTATTCGTTCACCCTGTTTAATGAATATGGGAACCTTAACTTCCAGGCCGGTTTCAATTTTTACCAGTTTTGAAGCACCCTGGACAGTATCGCCTTTTACACCTTCGAATGCCTCTGTTACCTCGTACACAACTTTGTATGGAATTATAATATCCAGGGGTTTTTCTTCCCACATTATTACCTTATAGGTATCCCCGTCTCTCATAAGAAGTTTGTAATCTGCAAAACCTACCATTGGAACTTCGAACTGATCGTATGTTTCTGTGTCCATAAAATGAAATGCTGCTTCATCACTGTAAAGAAACTGACATTCTTTATCTTCCACTATTATTTCTTCTACATTATCCTGTGTTTTCATTGTTTCTTTTAGAACCCTGCCTGTAGCTGGACTCTTTAGTTTTAGTCGAACAAATGCCGAACCCTTTCCAGGATTTACAAATTCCCGTTCTACTACAATAAATGGTGAACCTTTAATAAGAAGGGCGATGCCCTTATCGATTGCTCCTGCTTTCATATTTGAAGACCTCTGTAATTCTAATTTATTTATTCTTCCATCATAGCAGAGAAGGGAAATAAAATCACCCCTTCGATGGAGGTTGATCTTGTTAACAGCATTATTAATCTATCCACACCAAGAGCAACTCCGGAACATTCTGGATAGTTATTATCAAATATTTGATAATATTTATTATCAATATCCGAAATTACTCTGGCAGATACAGCTTTCTTTGAATATTCGATCTCGAAAAAAGTCTTCACTTTCCTCCTGTCAATTTCTTCTGTATAACAGTTTGCAATTTCATTGCCCTTTACATAGAGTTCCCATCTTTCCCTCCAGGGTGTTCCTTTTATCTCTTTTGCAAGACACTGTATTTGACGCGGGTAGTTGTACAGGACAATAGGTTTGCCTTTTGGAAGTTCCGGTTCTATAAAGCTCAGAAAGATTCTGTTAAAGATATCCTCCCAGCTGTCAGTTTTATTGGGACTTAGTCCCAGGCGTACAGCTTCATTTCTTATTAGTGTTTTTGTTTGGCACTTTAAAAGATCGATGGAAACATATTCTTTAAAAACTTCCTCAATACTCTTTTGCAGGAAGGGGGGCCTGAACCATTCAGGGGTATTCCCATTTGTGAGCGATTCAAAGAGGGCTTCCGTTCTTTTTATAGAATCCATATAATCTGATCCAATTGTATACCATTCAAGCATTGTGAATTCCGGATTATGATCTTTTCCAATCTGCTCATTGTTTCTGAAGCTTTTTGTTATCTGGAAAATAGATCCGGAACCCTGAGCGATCAGCCTTTTCATAAATACTTCAGGAGATGGTATAAGGTAAAACTGACGTTCTCCATGGAATTCACTGGAAAATGTAGTTTCGAAGACCTCGATGGTTGATTCAGGTATTAGTTCAGGAGAGAGAATGGGAGTTTCCACCTCAAGGTATCCGTTTGTCTGGAAATAAGATCGTATTTTGGTTATTATAGCACTTCGTTTACGGATTATTTCAAAGTTTTCAGTCTGTTCAAGTTTATTTTTGGTGTATTTCATTCGTTAAATTCCAGTGATTCAATCTCCTCAATGGTTGGTAGAGAACTCTTTAGATTCTCAGGCAGGACTTCAGTTAAAGTAAATTCACTAACTCCCATTGGTTTGTTGATATCTCGTAATGCAAACTCCGTTTCAATTTTATTTTTGTCGCGGCAAAGCAAAATGCCTATCGTCGGATTATCGTTTTCTGATTTATGTAGGCTATCTACAGCGGACAGGTAAAAATTGAGTTTCCCTGCATATTCCGGAATAAATTTTGTATTTTTTAGTTCTACCACAACATAGCATTTAAGTTTTATATGATAGAATAGCAAATCAAGATAGTAGTCACTTTCTCCAATCTCCAAATGATATTGACGACCGACAAAAGCAAAACCCTTTCCGAGTTCCAGCAAGAACTTTGTAATATTACTTATTAGCTGTTTTTCAATGTCTTTTTCGTTGTATGGTTTGGTCATAGTTAAAAAATCAAAACTATAGGGATCTTTAAGCGTTTGTTGAGCTAAATCCGACTGCGGTGCAGGAAGTGTCTCTGTAAAATTGCTAATAGCCTTCCCTTGCCTTTCAAATAGTTTAGACTTTATCTGTAATGCTAACACATCCCGACTCCAGCCGTTTTCTATGGTTTCCTGCATGTAGAAAAGAGCTTCTTCGAAATTTTTAGACTTTGCAAAAACATGTATATTATGTCCCCATGGGATTCGTCCCGCCATCTTAGGAATTATATCATCAGGAATATAAGAATCTTTTTTGGCAACAGCTTGTTGCCATTTTTGATTATTATTAGGCTCTTTTAATTTGGCAATGGCCTGTTGCCAAATTTTGGGGTCAGTATAAAAATTGTAGAAAGCACGACAATAGCGTAGATTCTTAGGAGAAAATCCAGCAATATCAGAAAAATCAGCTTTTAAATCTTTGCTGAACTGATTAATAAAACTGCTGCCCCAGCTCGCTGTCTTCTGTTTTTTCGTAATCTCACTGCCCAGAAACCAATATAATGTAACTAATTCCTGATTAGCAGACAAAGCAGCTTTAATTTGCGCAGAACGGATTCTAGATTTTATCTCTTTAAGCCACTGCTTATATTCCTGGGAGGATTGTAGATTATTCATAAATTACAACATCCTTAGGAATTAGATTTTGATGTCGCTCAATATAAAATTCAGCTAAAGTTTTACACCTCTTTTGGCTATAATCCATTAACACTACAGAATATTTCTTATACTGTTTTGGAGCAATATAAAAATAAAACATTGCCTAATTCCAAGCTTGTAATTTCCCGTAAGGGATCTTATCTGATTCAGTCCATTTATGAGATTTACATTCAATTATTGTAGATTCATTTCCCAAATCAAAACGATGATTTTTTTTTGAAGAAATACCTAAAGATAATATATAATTATTTTCTAATAGAAACTCTGAATTTTTAAAATATTCAAATATTTCATTTTCAAAATATTTTCCTGCATGGGCATTTGATATTGCTCCAACACGTTGATGACTTTTATCATTATTCATTATTTTACCTTATATTTATCGCTCTAAATTTACAAGGTATTAATCAGTGCTATACACAATCCAGATTTTATCTCGACAGGGGTTGTATAATAATTGCCCATTATGATGTGCAATTCAATTAGACAGAGGTGGTTCATCAAAATGGGTGCATGTGGTATTCTCTTGATAAATTCCCAGGTTACAGGATAATGATAGATGAATAAAACAGGTTGTGCAAAACGTATCGGCAGTGATTTAAATATTAACAGACGACAGGTAGAAACTGTTATAACTCTTCTTGATGAAGGTTCTACTATCCCTTTTATCGCCAGATATAGAAAAGAAGCTACAGGAGAACTTGATGAAGTTGCTATTCTAAATATCAGGGATCATCTAAACAGTTTGCAGAAGTTTGACAGTCGGGTTATGGCAATACTTAAGTCCATGAATGAACAGGATTGTTTAACCAGTGATCTTGAGGAGAAAATTAGAAAAGCTCCAACTCTTTCAGCTCTTGAAGATATATATCTGCCATTTAAACCAAAGCGTAGAACAAGGGCCATGGCAGCAAAAGAGAAGGGACTTGAAGCTCTTGCAGACTTTATTCTTAAAAATCAAAACTCACTTGCAGAAAATGAAGCTAAACAATATGTGAATGATAACAAAGGTGTTGGAGTAGTGTCTGAAGTTCTTGCAGGTGCAAGAGACATAATTGCTGAATGGATAAGTGAGGATTCAGCCCTTCGATCGGAAATAAGAGAGTATTTTCAAAAATATGCAGTTTTTACTTCCAAACTTATAAAGGGGAAAGAACATGATGGGGTAAAATACAGAGATTACTTTTCATGGTCTGAAAGTGCGCATCGATCTCCCTCTCACAGGGTTCTTGCAATATTCAGGGGAACAGCTGAGGGGTTTCTAAGATTCCATATTTTGCCTAATGAAGATGTCCCCCTGGAATTGATTAAGAAGCGTTATCTTAAGGCAGGTTTTAGAAAGGGCAGCTGTGGTGACGAGGTTTTGACTGCTGTAAAAGACAGCTATAAACGTCTTTTAGCGCCTGCTATGGAAACTGATATGAAAAATAGTTTAAAAGAGAGAGCTGATGCTGAGGCAATAAAAGTTTTTGGAAGTAATCTTGAGGAGCTTCTTCTTGAAGCTCCTTTAGGACAAAAACGTGTTCTTGCAGTTGATCCCGGTCTTCGTACAGGGTGTAAAATTGTGTGCCTCGATTCTTCAGGGAAGTTACTTAAATATGATACGATTTTCCCTCTGGCACCTGTAAACAGAAAAAAAGAAGCGGGTAATAAAATAAAAGATTTGGTTAAAGAATATAATATTCAGGCTATTGCTGTGGGAAATGGTACCGGGGGGAGGGAGGCTCTTGCTTTCTGCCGGGATCTGGATCTCGACAGCTCTATTCTTATCAGTGCTGTTAATGAAAATGGGGCATCTGTCTATTCCGCTTCAGAAGCAGGTAGAGAGGAGTTCCCTGATCATGATCTTACTGTACGGGGTTCTGTTTCAATCGGCCGTCGTCTTATGGATCCCCT
>JAUVLL010000317.1 GCA_030600745.1 Spirochaetaceae bacterium
AGTATCAGGTATTGCTATTCTATATCTGAAGGTATCCGGAGCATTCGAAAAGGAGGCAGAAGAATAATGGACAGAGTTCTTAAACGAAATTTAAATCGTTCCGCAAGATATACAGCCCTATATATTATTGTTATAGGTATTGCTTTTATCATCATTTTTCCCATCTTTTTTCTTGTTTCATTCTCGTTTATGTCTGATTATGAGACATTTTCGGAATGGCCTAAACCTATTGTTCCATCCTTCAGGGCCGATTTTATGATAGACAAAGATGCAGAGGGATATCACCTCTATATCTATAATAAGTCTGAGAAGGAATTTGTTAATTTTGGTCCACTTTCCTTTACCAATAATGAGAACGACCTGGCTTCTCTGCAGAAGTTTATTAGAAAATATTCAAATTGCGCTATAAGTACTGACAAGCTTAGAGAGTATCTTAAAGGAGTTGACAACCAGGGGGAAGCAACGTTTCAATTAAAGAAGAAGATACTGGACAATTATGTCCTTTTCTTTGATATAACAAGAGATGCACCTGCTGCATTCATTCGGAGTATTTTGGTGGCCTGCTTAACAATAGTTATTTCTCTTACAATTGGAGGAATGGCAGGTTATGCTTTTGCCCGTTATATGTTTAAAGGAAAAAATCTGTTAAAGCTAAGTGTTCTGTTTGTAAGGATGTTTCCCGCTGTTTCGCTAGCGGTTCCGATGGTTATTATACTGGCAAATATGGGTTTGGCCGATCAGCCCCTTGGACTATCCCTGGTATATTCCGTAGGTCAGATATCCTTGAATATATGGGTTACCGCCAGTGTCTTTATGTCAATTCCCGTTTCATATGAAGAGGCATCTGAGATTTTCGGAACAAGCAAAATTGGAGCATTCTGGCATATAACACTGCCTCTTGCGCTTCCTGGACTAGCGGCCTGTGCCATGTATTCATTCATCGGCTCATGGAACGAAGTAATAAGTGCTGTTGTTCTTACTCAGTTCAATCCTACATTCCCTGTGGTGGTCTATAAATCGCTTGTAGGCAGCCAGGGACAGATTAATCTGATTACGGCCGGCAGTTTGGTACAGGCTCTGCCTGCAATAATTTTTACCCTTATTATCCGCAAATATATCCTGCAAATGTGGGGCGGAGTAAGAGTCTGAACAGGAGATAAATATGGCTACATTACAATTATTAGATATAGCAAAACATTTTGGAAAAGGTGTATGGGGTGTTAAAAAACTGGATCTGGAGGTGGAAGACAAAGAGTTTCTTGTTCTCCTCGGCCCCTCAGGTTGCGGCAAAACAACTGCCATGAGAATGATTGCCGGGCTGGAGGATGTTACACGGGGTACTATACTCCTCAGCGGCAGGGATATTACTGATGTTGCCCCCCGGAACAGAAATGTGAGTATGGTTTTTCAGAATTATGCAGTCTGGCCCCATATGACAGTGTATGATAATATTGCTTTTTCATTGAAGTTAAAAAAGATGCCTGGAGCTGAAATCAAACAGCGTGTTCAGGAAACTGCAGATATGGTTAAGATCGGAGGACTTCTGGGTAGACACCCGGGGCAGCTTTCCGGCGGGCAGCAGCAGAGAGTTGCAGTTGCCAGGGCACTGGCAGTAAAACCCGAATTATTCCTCTTCGATGAACCCCTTTCAAATCTTGATGCCAAGCTAAGAGTAATAATGCGTACAGAAATGAAGGACATTCATCAGAAAACAGAAGCGACTTCAATCTTTGTTACACACGATCAGTCGGAAGCCATGAGTATGGCGGACAGAGTTGTTATTATGAAAGATGGGGGAATTATACAGATAGGAACCCCGGATGATGTATATTCCAGAAGTACGGATATGTTTGTTGCCGGGTTTATCGGAACACCTCCTACAAATTTTTTCAATGTTGTATGCAGTTATAATGATCAGAAAATTGAACTAAAACACAGTGATTTTGTGCTGCCCCTCGATTCTGCAAATTTTGCAGAGTTAAAGGAATATAACGGCAAAAATCTGGTTCTTGGAGTTAGAGCTGAAGATATAAAAGTTGTTCCGGAGAGTAAGGCTGTGTTTAAAGAAAAAATTCTGGTTATTGAACCTCAGGGATCTCATCAGATTGTCGCCTTTAATCTTGAAGGGGCTATGTATAAGATCTCCGTTCCAGCAGAGATTGAAATGCGTGTAGGAGGGGACATAGGCCTTGATTTTAATATGGACCGGTTAAGCTTTTTTAATAAGGAAACAGAAAACAGAATTCTCCTTAAGAGTGAGGTCTCAAACTGAATATGCCAATTAAACTGAGAAGGATTTCAAATACACCTCTATTATCACCCACAAAGGAAAATCCATGGGAAGCTGCTGCTGTTTTCAATTGTGCGGCAATTTACGACAATAATAAGGTCCATATGATTTACAGAGCTACAGATATTGCCTCCAGCGGGAAGGACGGACCATTTATAAGCAGACTGGGATATGCTGTAAGTAATGACGGGATCCATTTCGAACGAACAGATAAGCCCCTGCTTACAAATGAAGGAGAACAGGAACTTAGGGGACTGGAAGACCCACGCATTGTAAAAATAGAAAACATATTCTACATAATGTATACCGGATATAGAGGAATAGAGGCCGGAGACTACAGGATATGTCTGGCATCTTCACCTGATCTTAAAACCTGGGAACGTCATGGTATAGTGCTTGATGAATCAAACAAGGACGGCTCCTTGTTCCCAGACAGAATTGATGGTAGATTCTGCATGTTCCATCGAAGAAGTCCTGATATCTGGATTGCATATTCAGATGATTTAAAAAACTGGACTGACCACACCAGAGTAATGGGACCTGTTACACCTTCTGAGTGGGAAGCAAAAAAAATTGGGATTGCCGGTCCTCCGATAAAAACAAAAGAGGGATGGCTATTGATCTATCACGGTGTAAGTCATGACAATGTATACAGTCTTGGAATAGCACTTCTTGATCTCGACAATCCTTCAAGAGTACTTTTCAGGCAGGCAGAACCAATACTTGAACCTGAACTGCCCTGGGAGAAAGAGGGTCATGTTCCAAATGTTGTTTTTTCCTGCGGACAGGTTGAGATAGATAATAAAATAATAGTTTACTACTGCGGAGCAGACACTGTAATAGCTGCTGCAGAAATTTCAAAAAAAGATATTGTTTTTGTTTAATTAATAGAACTAAGTCTTATGGAGATAATTTCATAAGGCTTAGCTTTCAACGCTATTCTGCTATCTGTAATATCCAATTGATTTTGAAACTCTTCGAGCAAATTTACCCGCGTTGCCTTGACCCTAAAAACCGAAAATTGAGGTTTAAACATTTCAGTTCCAAACCAAGTCGATACCCTTTTACCTGCAGATTCATAGAGACGAACAATAACATCATTTGAATTTTCAGCCTTTTTTATTGTACTGATAATAAGTGAAGAATCCCTGGTACTGAAAAAAGATCGATTAAAAAATTTTGCATGTTTTTTAACCTGATATATTGCAGGAGGAGAATTTAATTCATGAGCAGCCTGAACAACTCCTCCTTCACTGTAATTGCCTTTATGGGGAAACAATGAATATGTAAATTCATGTTCTCCGATTTCGGTATATCCTTCTACAGAACCAGGATAAGGAACACTTCGTAAAAGGTTAAGATCCAATGTACTGTCTTTTAT
>JAUVLL010000066.1 GCA_030600745.1 Spirochaetaceae bacterium
AAGCTTGTCATAAGAGTGGAATTAAGTAATGGAAGTATTCCGAACTTATCAATAACTGGCTGCCATTCTATAGATGAGAGAAATTCCAGTAATGACACTTCACCACTGGAAAAAAATAAAAAAGCTTCAGTACTTAATATATAAACAATACCCAGTGTGACACAAATAGAAATAATCGCGGAAAAGCTAAGGAGCCCCCTTAAGAGGAGCTCCCTAAACTGCAAAGCTTTTGAAGGATTCTTATCAAAAAGAGTTGCACCTATGGAAAGATTCATTAAAGCTTACCTTCCATGGCTTTTATCCAGTTCATCTTTGCTTTATCAAGATCTGCTTTCCCTGCAGGGAAATAACCTACATCCCGAATTTCTTCATTTACATAAGTAAGATAAAAAGCAATGAATGCAGCTACCTGTGGTTTTTCCTGCATAATATTGGCACTGCAGTACATAAATACAGGTCTGGCCAGCGGGTATGTGGCGTTATCTACAGTTGTACTACTCGGCTGGACACCTTCAATACTTAATACATTGAGTACATCGGAGTTTTCGGCATAATATGCATAACCGAAGAACCCTACTGCATATATGTCACCTGCTACACCCCTTACCAGAATGTTATCATCTTCTGAAAGCTGTGTGTTTGATGCTGACAGTATAGGCTCTTTATCTTTGTCAAAAACTTCTTCTACGAAGTAATCAAAAGTACCGCTGTCTGTACCTGGTATAAATCTCTTTATATCTTCCCTGGGCCATGAAGGATTAACATCCGACCATTTATCAGCTGTACCGAATATTAGAGCAAGTTCTTTCAGAGTTACATCAGATGCAAAATCGTTTGAAGGATTTATAACTACTGCGAGAGCATCTGTACCAAGACGGAATTCAATAGGTTCTCTTCCATTTCCCCTTGCACCAGTAACCTCTTTGTCTTTTATTGGACGACTGGCATTTGAGATGTCAGATTCAGCCTGCACAGCCCATCTTTCAAAACCTGCACCACTTCCAATACTGTCAAGAGTAATATTGTCACTGTATCCTTCGTTCTTAAATCTTTCTATCATTCTTTCGGAAAGAGGGAAAACAGTTGAACTGCCGGCAGCAGTTATTGTTCCTTTTACTTTCAGAGGATTAACTCCAGGCAGGATGGCATCATCTGAGTCAGGTAATATCCAGGAATATACATCAGTTTTTTCCTTAGCTGAAATTTCTTTATCTCCACCGGCAAAAACTGTGGATACTGAAGTCAGTATCATTAAAAAAACTAAAATCTTTTTCATTACAAACCTCCTGTGTTTGTTTAAATGTTGCAATAAGATATTTGCAATTTAAGGAGGTTTTATTTGGCATTGATTAAAGTAATGTTAGGATTGTGTTAATTATATTGGATGGTCTATGATTTATTCTGCAGCTTCCTTTAGAGCTTTAAAAAAGCTCTTGTTACCATTTTTACCTCCAAATTTCAGGCCTAGTAAAACATAAGGAGGGTAGTTAACTATTCCATAATGAGTATAGTTACGAACATAGGTATAAGTTCTGCCCTGGATGATGATTTCTTTCATATACCACGAACCAAAACTATAATCAAACTTTCCATCGATTGATTTATATAGATTCCATTTAATTAGAAACGAGCCATCTTCCCGAAGTTCCGGTACTTTATAAAAAATATAGTTGTAATTCTGTATAATTGTTCCCATCCTGAACTGTATTTTGACTTCCTGCAGATGCGGAGACCATAGAGACGTCGATGGGTTTAGGTCTTTTGTGTAAATCATTCTGGGGAAAACATTTTGTTCGTTTTCCAGATCAACTACCGGATTAATTAGTTTGGATATGGGAATATTAAAAATTGCATGTATATCAAAAAGAGTATCCAGTAGTTTGAGTTCATCTTTTATCTCAGGATTGATATATGATTCAATTACAGCAGGTCTATTAAGTAGTTTTTTAAGAGAGCTGAATGAAGCTATATTATCTTTATATTCAAAGATACTGCTGTGAGATTCAATAGAATTATCCTGTGCTCCCAGAGTAAATATAGCTGTCAAAAGCAGGAGTAGTATAATCATTGTTTTAGTACTTGTGTTTATCATTTTATTTCCCGGAAAACCAGTATACTTATATTTTCCAAACTGTCTATAAAAATATTTATCAATATGTTAATCTGTCCTTATGAGACAGCAGAATGTGGTTTTTACCGGTGGAGGTACCGGTGGACATGTATTTCCAGGTATTGCAGTAGCAGAGAAACTGACAGAAGCGAAAACTGACAGTTCTGTAAGTATTTACTGGATTGGTAGCTCCATGGGTATGGAAAAGGATATTCTTGAAAGATTTGATATTCCATTCTATTCAATTCCTGCAGGTAAATTAAGACGTTATTTTTCGTTTAATAACTTTATAGACATCTTTAAAATAATATCAGGTTTTATTGTATCAATTTTTATTTTAAAAAAACTAAGGGCAGATCTATTATTTTCGAAGGGAGGATTTGTTACTGTTCCTGTTGTTTTTGCAGCACGTTTACTGGGAATACCTGTTATTTCCCATGAGTCAGATCTCGACCCGGGACTTGCTACCAGGATTAATGGCCGATTGTCCGATACTATGCTCTTTGCCTATAAAGAGACAGCAGATGCATGGAAGAAGAATCGTACCGGCCAGAAGGTTCTTGTAACAGGAAATCCTGTTCGAAAAGAAATTCATAAGGGCAGAGCTGGAAAAGGAAGAGACCTTTTTAATGTTCCTGCAGATAAAAAGATAATTCTTATTCTGGGTGGAAGCCAGGGAGCATTAGAGATAAATAAATTAATCGCAGAAATCATTGATGAACTTACTGCCGATTATTTTATAATACATCAAATGGGTGCTCTGACATTTACAAAATCGATGAAAAATGATTATGTTACAAAAACTTTGTTTAATGATGAATTCCCCGATATTCTTGCTGCTGCTGATCTTGTTGTGTCCAGGGCAGGAGCAGGTACTCTATGGGAAAATGGGGTCAGGGCTAAACCTGCAATATTAATACCCCTCGGCTCAGGTAGTTCCAGAGGAGATCAGATAAGGAATGCAAATTATTTTGAGGCTCACGGAGCTGCAGTTGTATTGAATGGTGATAGTTTAAACCCGTCAGGCCTTTTGGCTGAAATAAGAAGAATTTTAGGTTCAAATAGTGTTTTAAAGGAACTGGCAGAAAATGTTAAAATGCTATGTAATCGGGATAGTGCAGAGCAAATCATAAGCTTAATTCAACATGTATCAGGAGTTAGTTAGTGAATATAGTCACATTTGATATTGTCAGTCTAATAATACTGCTTATTCTGGCAATCAGGGTAACTTTTAGGGGATTTGTTGCTGAAATTATGTCTATGGCATCGGTTCTTGTAGGGATAATAATTGCTGTTATCTTTACCCATCCTGTCTCTGTACTGCTGAAGGGGTATATTGGAGAGTCCTTTTGGAATACTGTAATTGCTTTTCTGGGCCTTTTCTTAATCAGCTATTTAATAATAAAGATTTTTGAAAGCTCACTGAATTCTCTGATAGAAAAGATACAACTGGAAAAACTGGATCAGTCCCTGGGTTTTTTTCTTGGTCTTGTTGAAGGATTTTTATTTGTTGTAATTCTTGTTTTTGTTTTAAGAGCTCAACCGTTTTTTGAAATTGATAAATTATTGGAGAATAGTTTTAGTGCTTCTATTGCAGATAAAATAATTCCTATAGGAACTAAAATTATAGAAGAGAAATTAAGAGGATAGCTGTGTTTGAAAATATTCTGGATCATCCTGAAGTTGTAGAAACTCTAAAAGAAGATATAAGAAATAAAAAACTCCCATCAGCATTGTTATTTTCCGGAGATATGTATACAGGTAAGCTTACAACTGCTCTGGAATTGGCAAGGGTTCTATCCTGTAGGGAGGGAGGCGATTGGGGATGTAACTGTTCTTCCTGTGAACAGCATAGGCTTCTGGATGCACCAGAGACAATTATGCTTGGGAAACACTATTTTTTGGAAGAAATTGAAGCCTGTGCAGATGTTCTTAAGAGGAATCGTCAAACTACAGGTCAATATCAATTTGTCAGAGCTGTTCGTAAGCTGACAAGAAGATTCGATCAGCAAATCTGGGAGGGACAGGAGAATAAGCTTAAAGGAATAAGTGGTGAACTGGAAAAAATTGAGGAAATAGTTGAAAAAATTTATCCTGGAGTTGATCTCCCGGATTCTAAAAAACTGGACAAATTACTAAGTGATGCAGGAAAAATCAGTGAAAAAATTTCTGAATATATCAGTGGAGAAAATATATCAATAAATCATATTCGTAATATAACCTACTGGTCCCATACTACATTTACCAGTCCTGCAAAAGTAATAATAATTGAAGGTGCTGACAGCATGGGAGAATCTTCACGGAATGCACTTCTTAAGATAATTGAGGAACCTCCTTCATCAGTATATTTTATTCTAATCAGCAATAAAAAAAATCGAATTATTCCTACTATTTTGTCCAGAGTAAGACCTTATAATTTTCGTACCAGGACTGATGATGAGGATAAGAATATTCTTAAAAGAATTTTTAAGGATGATTCAGCTGAGTATAAAAATCTTAGAGATTATTTTATGGGAATGAAGGGGATCAATCTTAGTATACTTCGACAATATGCAAATAAATCGCTTGATATTTTGATTAATGGTGATGAGATTGATATTGAAGAGTTTTCAGAAGTTCTTGATATCATAAAAGAAAACCATGTATTAAAGGCCTTTCTTGAAGAGATGCTTTTCCTTTTGCAGAATCATATTGCCGGATATTCAAATCCTGGTTCAGATTTATCTATAATAGTTCTGGAAAGATGGAACAATATCATACAAAAGACTATGTCAAACAGACTAAGATATAATCAAAATACACGACTTCTTTTTGAAACACTCATATATGAAATGAGGGCATCGATTTGAGAAAATTTTTCCAAAAGGCTATGAAAAAATTTGATAAGCTTGGTAAAGATCAAATTCGTGATCTCCTGGAAGATTTATCTGCAGAAAATGAACTTCTTGAAGTAGTCCTTAATTCTATGACGGATGGTATTCTTGTTTCAGATACAACTAACAGATTGATATTTCATAATAGAAGATCAGAGCGTCTTATTCCTTTTTCTCCAGGTGAACTTGAAGATTCCATTATATGGGAAGTAATAGATGATACTGATATTGCTGATTTTATCGAACAGGCGCTGTTAAATGCAGAAAAAGTAAATGAAGAAGAATTTACAATAAAAATCCGGGGAGTAACAAAGACATTATGGCTGGATATAATGCCTGTTGTAAGGGATGGCTCTATACAGGGTAATCTTTTTCATGTTTCGGATATTACAGAAAGGAAAAAGAGAGATGGTCGCCTTAGGAGGGCAGAAAACCTGGCCTCCCTTACTACTCTTGCTGCCGGGGTTGCCCATGAGATAAAAAATCCCCTTGGTTCTATTGGTATTCATATACAGCTTATGCAGAAGTCTTTGAAAAGAGATCATATATTAAAAGAGGAAACAGCTGGTAAGTATCTGGAAATACTGAATGAGGAGGTAGAAAGGTTAAACAATATAATTGTTGATTTTCTATTTGCTGTACGGCCTATGAATCCAATTATGAAGAAATCCGATATTAATAAAGTTATTTCGGATCTTCTCGAATTTGTCAAATTTGAGATGGAAGAAGCTGCTGTCACTATAGATTGTGAGTTTAAACAGGATCTTCCCAAAGTTGATATTGACGAGAAATATATCAAACAGGCCCTTCTTAATATTATTAAAAATTCTGTTGCTGCAATGCCTGATGGTGGTGTTATCTATTTTAAGACTATAGAAGATGAAGATTTTATTCATATTTATATCTGTGATACAGGTGTAGGTATTTCAGAGGGGAATATGTCCAAAATATTTGAACCGTATTTTACTACAAAACAATTTGGTTCCGGTTTGGGATTAACTGTTGTATATAAAATTATAAAAGAGCATGGTGGAGATATTATTATCGAATCTGTAGAGGGAGAGGGTACAACATTTACTATAAATTTACCTGTTCCTCAGAGTGATAAACGTCTTCTGGACTGGAAGGGGTAGGGTGTGAACTTTAATATTCTTATAGTGGATGATGAAAAGAATATAAGAGAAGGCCTTGGCCGTTCTCTTGAAATGGACGGTTACAATATTCTACTTGCCGGTGACGGTAAAGAGGGTCTTGAGGTAGTCAATTCCAGTGATATAGATCTGGTAGTGTCTGATCTTAAAATGCCGAAAATGTCTGGTGAAGAGCTGTTAAAAAAAATTACTGCTTCCTACCCTACAGTACCGGTAATTATTCTGACGGGTCATGGTACCATTGAATCTGCAGTTAATGCAATGAGGGACGGTGCCTTTGATTTTCTTACCAAACCCGTAAATCTTGACCGCCTTTCTCTTCTTGTCAGGAGAGCTCTTTCAAATAGACAACTGGTTCTTCAGCACCGGGAATTACAGGATGAGATTGATAAATTAAGTAAAAGAAACAGATTTTCCAGCATTATTGGGAAAAGTGCACCAATGCGGAAAGTACTGGATATAGTTGAGCAGGTTGCTGGAACAAAGGCTTCTGTTTTAATAACAGGTGAAAGCGGAGTTGGGAAAGAGCTTATTGCTGATGCAATACACAATTTATCTATGAGAAAAGAAAAAAAGATGGTTGAGGTTCATTGTGCCGCTCTTGCTGAGTCTCTTTTGGAGAGTGAGCTTTTTGGGCATGAGAAGGGATCGTTTACCGGAGCTATTGCAAGAAAAAGAGGCCGCTTTGAAGTTTCTGACGGGGGTACAATATTTCTCGATGAGATAGGTGAAATATCCCCTCAGGTACAGGTCAAACTTTTAAGAGTGCTTCAGGAAAAGAAATTTGAAAGGGTCGGTGGAGAGGAAACTATTGAGGTAGATATCAGGATACTATCTGCAACAAATAAGAATCTGAAAGAGGAAACAGAAAAAGGTAATTTCCGGGAGGACCTTTTTTATCGACTGAATGTAGTAAATATTCATGTACCTCCATTAAGGGAGCGTAAAGAAGATATTGAATTGCTGGCGGCAGCATTTATTAAGGAGTTTTCTGAGGAGAACGGAAAAGAAATCCAAGGTATTGATCAGAAAGCAAGGCTTGCTTTATATAACTATAATTGGCCTGGAAATATTCGTGAACTTAGAAATTGTCTTGAAAGTGCGGTAGTTATGTGTAAGGGATCTATAATCACAATCAACGATATGCCTTCATCTGTTGGTTCCGGATCTGATATGGATTCTATTAAAATTTCTATCGGATCAAGTATGGAAAAGGCTGAAAAAGAAATTATTAAAGCAACACTTTTTCATGAAAACGGTAATAAAACCAGGACTGCAGAGATACTTGGAATAGGCCGAAAGACTCTGCACCGGAAACTAAACGAATATAGTCTTAATGACGGAGAATAACAAATTAATTGTCAGGATCAGCCTTTTTTTGCAAGTTCCCATGCTTTTATTTTCTGAAATGAGATGTTAAGTTTTTTCGTTTTTTCTGTGGCTTTGTGAATTGATTCAGAATTTTTACTGTTTTTATCCGGATGATGTTTTCTAATCAGTTCTTTATAGGCTTTTTTTATGATCTCGAAATCTGCACCAAATGGGACTCCCATATTTAAATAATCAGATCTCAGTATCTCTGGAGGTGCAGGTATATAGGTACCGTTGTATCTTGTTTTTTTAGCATAATACCCTTCCGGGGAGGACAGGAAATCGTTAAGCTCGTCCCATGCCTCTTTAAAATCACTGTTTGATGTGCCTGAAAAATCTGCATAACCTAAATCGATATCATCTGTATCGATAAACATTGATTTTATCAGTTTGTTAAATCTTTCTAGTATGGGATCCATGGGGATCTAACTCTCCTCATCGAAGTAAAATGAACCGGAAAAAACATAACCGGGCTGACCCGTAATATACACATGATTATCTTCCCTGTCCCACTGAAAAAAAATGGTATCTGACCGGTAGTATATTGTCAATTCCCTGTCACATAGTCCGTTTATTACAGAGGAAACCCCTGCAATGGCAGAAATAAAACAGTTATCACGCTTGTAGTACTGTGAGTAGGTTTCAACTCCTATTTCTTCTTCGTTAAAGATATTAATGAATACTGTTCTGTACTGTTTCTTTTTTCTTAAGCACCGAAAATAATTTGATATCTCTTTTTTATCATTTTCCTGTTTGTTCGGGAAGAAGATAGAAATTCCAGTTTCCCTCAGTGTTACAGGTGTATAAACGGTAGATCTTCCTTCAATAACTACCTGCTTACTATAATCAGACATTGAATTTTCAGTTATTATTTCTCCACTTTCAGTAGTCGGCTCTCCCAATGAGATACGGAAACTCGTACTGTCAATACAGTCTACTGTAATAACACCGAAAGTGCTTTCAATTACTATATATTCGCTTCCTGAAAGACCGTAGTCGAAAACATATTTTGCAGTACAGAGAAAGGCATCATAACTGATATTATTGGATGAACCTTTTGAGTTGTAAAATTTTATTTGTACTTCGTGTTCAATTCCGGGATAAAGGTAAATAACTCCGTTTGAACCAACACCTTTGCTCCTCTTGCATAGAATTTTGGAAAGTCGTGGGAGCAAAGTTTCATCAATTGTTGGTTTACTGAGCTGATTAACAAGAATAAGGTCATTGCCGCCAATCTGAAGTTTGTAAAAGTTTAATTCCATTGCTGTTATAATACATTATTAGGAAGATCAGTTCCAGTTGGTATCGGCTCCCAATCTTGACATTTTTCATTTCCAGGACTATATTATGACGCTGAATGTTATTTGGAGGAAATAATGTCTAAAGCACATAGAGGTAGCGGAATTAGAGAACTTGTTAATAGCGGCAGGGGTACATGTCCTGTCTGTAAAAAAAGCGGTATAAAAGTTCTTTATGAAAATGAGATCAATGGAAAGAAGGTAAAAGTTTGTAAAGAGTGCAACAAGGCTATTGCACATGGGAAAAAACAGGAAGCTTTAGCTGCTGTTTGATTATGGCCGTCTATTGGCCTGGGAAATCCTGTCGTCTGACAGGATTTTTTTTATCAATTGTAAATAGGGTAAAAAATGTCATATCAATCTATTCTCTTTTTGTATCTAATATTTTTTGGATTGGATTTTTTATTTCAAAATTCTCTGGTTCTACTCAACATCAGTGAGCTTAAAAAAAACAGCAATACAGTACCTTCTGCATTTAAGAAACATATTGATTTAAAGAATTATCTGAAATCAGTTGAATATACACGTACAAAAAGTATCTTTACTATGGTTTCCGGTATTTTTAGTTCAATTATTCTTATTGCTGTTGTATTATCCGGGCTTTTTGGCAGTATTGATAATCTAATAAGTGGATTTGATTTACATCCGTATATCGAAGGATTGCTTTATGTGGGCATGATCTCGTTTCTGTTCTATATTACCGGATTACCTTTTTCCTTTTATTCCCAGTTCCGGATTGAGGAGAAATATGGATTTAATAAGATGACAATAGGCTTGTTTGTCAGGGACCAGCTAAAAAGTCTTGTTTTATCCGGAGCCATTATTTCTATTTTACTGCTTGGGCTTTTCTGGTTTATGGACAAAGCAGGATCTTATTGGTGGATCATTGCATCAGCAGGGTTTCTGATATTTCAGATTTTACTTAGCATTATTTATCCACTTGTAATTGCCCCGATTTTCAATAAATTCACTCCCCTTAAAGAGGATGGACTTAAAAAATCCCTTGAATCTCTGGCAGAAAAACTAAAATTTAAAACAAGTGGTATCTTTGTTATGGACGGAAGCAGGAGAAGCGGTCACTCAAATGCCTATTTTACAGGTGTAGGAAAAGTCAAGAGGGTTGTTTTATACGATACTCTTATATCCATACTAAATAATGCCCAAATATCTGCAGTTCTTGCTCATGAAATTGGACATTACAAAAAGCATCATCTTCTAAAAGGTTTGGTTCTTTCTTTTTTTGTAACCACAGTTAGTTTTTTTGCAATCAATATTCTTTTAAATTATTTACCTCTATTTGAGGCTTTCGGTTTTTCCAGAGTTTCCTATCACGGAATTTTAATTATTTTAAGTTTTGCTGCAGGTCCATTTACTTTTTTTCTGGCACCCCTTTTTACTATGTGGTCACGAAAGCATGAGTATGAGGCAGATGCTTTCGCTGTAAAAAATAGCGGATATGGAAATGATCTTAAAGAGGGCCTTATTATTATGAGCAGGGAGAATTTATCTAATCTGACACCTCATCCTCTTTATAGTTTCTACCATTACTCTCATCCTACTGTGGGAGAGAGAATAAAGGCGATAGAGAAATTAGAGGAATAGGGTGGAAGAACTTAACTCCTTGATTGTAAAAAGTCTTCGACAGTACTTCTTCCAATGGTATCATATCCTGCCGATAGAAAAGTTGTTATAGTTTCAGATACTGCTTCATTAGTTACCTTTTGTACTGAATGACTGCCGAGAATTGCACCAAGAACATCTTTCATTTTTATTTTGTTCAGACTTCTGGAAGGGAATAGTTTTCTTTCAGATTCATCAGTTTCATAAATCAGATCATTATTGGTGAAACATTTTAATAATTCGCGAATTATATCTTCTGATAAGTGGAGTTTTGAAGAAATTTCGGATATTGTAGAATGTTTATTACCGGAATCAAACTGTTGGGCTATTATAAAGAAAACTGTGAGTCCAAGTTCCATCTTTTCTGTAGGGCCAGGGATATTCTTTGGATTACTATTTCCCCATCTTCTGCCATGTTGATGTACATAGCTTATTTCCAGAGCCAGGAAGACTATTATCCAGATTAGATAAAGCCAGAATAGAAATATTGGAACAACAGCAAGAGATCCGTATATTGTCGACAATCTGATCACATAACTTGCTCCTTCTGTAAATGCACTTCGGGCAAGCCCCCACAGAATTGTTCCAACAAAGGCCCCTAACAAACTGCTCTTTATTTTAACCTTTCCTGCAGGAATAGCTGTAATCATTAATAAGAATGTAAAGAAGATAAGTATAGAGGGAGTTAGAACAATAAGCCATCTAATAATAAACTGGATTTCCGGGAA
>JAUVLL010000269.1 GCA_030600745.1 Spirochaetaceae bacterium
GATTCTTTACTTTCTGCGTCAAAGAAATCTCATCCTGTACCCTGTGATACTCAAGAATTCCTGAATCATGAATTGCTCTGTTTGTAAACTCCCCAAGATCAACTTTTTCCGAAATTTCTTCCAGATTATCAATAAGTTTACAAAAGCTTTTTAAACCGGAGGAAGCCCTTGCTGAAAATTGCCTAACGGAGGCTCTGCAGGATTCAAGAAGGCTGCTTTGCCTGATAATTGATGTTTCAATAATTCTATCTACTGTAATCCTGCCTATACCCTTTGTAGGCTTGTTAATTATTCGCCTAAAGGCAATTTCATCAAAAGGATTAAGAAAAAATGAAAATAGGGCAGTTACATCCTTAACCTCTTCCCTGTCATAAAATTTCAGGGAACCCACAATTTTATAAGGAATCCGGTGATTTAAAAAATATGATTCAAAGCTTAGGGACTGGGCATTTGTCCTGTAGAGAATCGCGGTACCGTCAAGGTTCCCATCACGAAGAAGGGATGCACAGAATTCCGCCTCTCTATCCTGATTTGCAACAATCTTAACGACCCCTCTGGAACCATTTTCTTTAAGAGTCCATAGTTTCTTTCCAAGCCGCCCTCTGTTGGCACTTACAACCCTGGATGCAATATTTAAAATATTCCCGGTAGAACGGTAATTTTGCTCAAGCTTGATTATTTCCGCCCCTGGAAAGTTTTTAGGAAAAGAAATTATATTTTTCACCTCAGCCCCGCGAAAACTATAAATTGACTGATCGTCATCACCTACAACACAGATATAATTGGATTCATTATAGAGTAGCTTTAATAGTTCGTACTGAGCGATATTGGAATCCTGATACTCATCTACAAGTATTACCTGGAATCTGCTCTGTATTCTCTTTCTTATTTCCCCGTGTTCTTTAAGAAGTTCGACAGGGCGTAGTATAAGATCCCCAAAGTCAACACTACCCACTTCCCGTAATCTTTTTTCATATGCACTGTAAATTTCCGGTAATCGACTGTCAAAAGAGATTGAGGAAAGGTCATCCCCTGGATAAAGACAGTAATCCTTTGCCCTGCTGATCCATCTGGCATAGGGCTTTAGATCTTTTCGCTTGTAGTCACTAAAAACGGAATGCAGAAGGCTTAAGGCATCATCATCATCATAGATTGAAAATCGCTGCTGAAGACCAAGGATACCTGCATTTCTTCGAAGTAGCCAGGAACCGAAAGAGTGGAATGTCCTTATCATCACCCCATCAGATTCCGGAACCATCTGCAGAACTCGTTCACGCATTTCACCGGCAGCCTTATTTGTAAATGTAACAGCTAATATTGACCGGGGATCAATTCCCATACAATCTACAAGATAAGCAATTTTTGTTGTTATAACCCTGGTCTTTCCAGAACCGGCACCGGCAAGTATTAAGAGAGGATCCCCTCTCTGCATCACCGCATCATACTGCTGCTTATTCAGATCTTTAAGATAACTTACATTTTCACAGCTCATCTACAGGAACGGCCTCCAGATCTATACCATTAGATCTTGTTATTCTACATTTCACAAGCTGTCCAGGAACAACTATGTCCGAAAGAACAACAACTGATCCATCCACTTCCGGAGCATTCAGATAGGCCCGGCCAAGGGCTATAGGCTCAGCTTCTACCCTTTCTTCAATAAGAACATCCAGATCAAGGCCGACAAACCGACCCATTTGTCTTTCTGTAATCACCCTTTGCTTTAACTCCAGTTTATGCTTGAATTTTGAAGCTACCCTCACTGCAAGTTTATGACCAAGGCTGCCGCGCATTGAATATGCCTTAGTGTCCTCCTCCCGGGAATAGATAAAGAAACCAACCCAATCCAGATGGGCTTTAGCCTGAAATTCAAGAAGCTCACTTCGGTGAGCAGCTGATTCACCGGGAAAACCTGCCATAAAAGTAGACCGTATAACAGATTCGGGGATTTTGCTGCGTATGGTGTCTACTAATTCCAGATACTCTGCACTGCTGCCCCTTCGCCCCATTTTGGAAAGTATTGCTTTCGAAGCATGCTGAAAAGGTATATCAAAATAGGGAAGGATTCTCTTATCTTCAGCAATAATATCGAGAAGTTCCAATGGAAAATTATCCGGATGTATATAAAGAAGCCGCACCCAGAAATCACCGGATATGCTGGAGATTCCACGAAGAAGATCCGGAAAATCTTTATCGTTTCGATCGGTACCTAATGCAGCGAGATCCTGAGCAATAAGGTTAATTTCGAATATTCCACTATTCAGAAGACTCTTTATCTCTGTTATAATATCATCTATTCTTCTGCTTCTTAGATTTCCTCTGATTATCGGAATAGCACAGTAAGAACAACGATGATTACATCCTTCAGATATTTTCACATAGGCTGATCCCGGAAAAGATAAAAGTCTCGTTCGTTCCGGTCTGGATGATCCTTCAAGGGGCAAAACAGCAGTTCTCTCACCCATAATCATGGATCTCGCAATTCCAGAAACTTTCTGAAGATTTAAATTACCAAAAACACCATCAATTTCCGGCATTTTATCAAGAAGAGCAGAGCCATACCTCTGGGCAAAACAGCCGGCCATAAGAATTTTCTTCCCAGGATACATGGCCCTGAAGGATATAGCTGTATCTATGGATTCTGTCTTGGCTGCTTCTATAAATCCACAGGTATTTACAATAATCAGATCAGCTTTATCTGAAGTCGAAACATAGTCCCACCCCTCTTTTCCAAGAGTGGTAATCATCACTTCAGCATCAACCTGATTCTTGGAACAACCCAGATTTTCAACATAGAATTTCTTTTTACTATTTTCTTTATCTAACATACTAACAATTGGAGGGGAATTAATAAACAGGAATCATTTGGAGCTCATATTTTCCACTATCCGAATTTTTATTCCATTTTATCAAATTCGTTGAAACTTCACCTGCTCTTCCCATATTAATTTCATTACCCGCTATTTTAGCTTTAAAAGAACCTGCATTTGCTATCCAAAGCATAACTTCCCTGTTTATATCCAGTCGTAATGTCTCTCCCTTATCAAAATACCGTTCAATTCTCTGGCCCCTGTCAACCAGATATCGAACCAATGTATTTCCACGGAATATAACATTTAAAATGAAAGGCTCGGGATTCGATGCATCAAGAATAACTGATAGTTCCTGATTTCGTGATACTACCTTCGAAACACCAGGTTCAGGAACTTTAGAACCAGTTTCAGAAGAGTCTTCGACAATTTGCTCTAAAGCTGCTATTTTAAGAACAGTTGTTTTCGCATTTATATCAATGTCATTTACTGTAATAGCAATATCAGGAATCCTGTCCCCGTCTAAATCTATCAATTTCTCATCCCCAAGATTAAACATAGTTTCACCATCAGGAATAGACAATATAATATTCGCTGCAACCGATTTTAAAAAAAGATCAAAAGTATTATTATAAATTGATATCTGTAACTCTGATCCTTCTTTAAAGCGATCTTCGATATCTGTCAAAGTAATATCATAAGAAAATTTGTCAGGAGTTTCGATAACTTCTTCTACTGTATTACTTTCGACCGAAACCGATTCTGCAGTAATATATTTATAAAGGAAGAAACCACCCATACCCAATACTACAGCTATTGAAACAACCAGCAGTATAATTGGAGTCCTGGAACGGTTTGTATCCAAAAGCGCTTCTATAGGTACAGGTTGTTCCTGCAGCCTCATATTTTTGTGGAAAGTAATTATTTCTTTGGAATCCAATCCTAGATAATCAGAATAATTTCTCAGAAATCCGATAAGATAGGGCTCCCCGGGGAATATTGAGAAATTCTCCTCTTCGAGTGCATTCAAATATTTCCTGGCAATATTAGTATCACGCGCCACCTGTTCGAGGGTATAACCTTTCTTCTCACGTGAAGAACGTAATATTTCTCCAAATGTATCCATATCTATTCTTCCGGTTCAAATAAAAAATTATTCATAACATATGCAGAAGGAGGTGTATCATATTGAAACCTGACTTCAGGCATATTCTGATTTATTCTAATTTCAGTAAAATCAAACTGAAAAGTTTCATAATTAACAGTAAGCCCTTTCATTCTTCTTATCATCCCGTTTTTATCTATGGACATTACAATCTGCCTGTATCCTTCATCTGTTTTACGCCAAACAAGATTCAGTTTTCTGACCAATTCATCTGAACCCTCGTCGAGAACTACCGGCTTCGGACCTTCCAGAAAGGCTACACTGTATCCCCTCTTTAAAAGCTCCAGACCCTGTTTACTTGCCATAACTGCCAGAGTGGCATCAGAATGTCTTTGTAATTTTTGCTCCATAATAACATTCTGATCCGGAATATGAAGTGTTAAAATATCATCATAAACTGAAATCACCTGCTCTTCCGGCTCAGAAAAGTTTATTCTTAACAGATTAGGACTTTTATAAAACAAGATCCCTTCCATAAAAACTTCGCCGGCAATTATACTGATTCTGGCTTCGTAATCTTCTACTGTACTATACTTATCTGAGACAGAATCAAAAAATTGTGACGCTGTTAATATATCCTGCGCTGCAGCAGAGGAAAAAGCAATTACCATTAATAAAAATGAAAGAATAAAATATTTATTTATTGCCATTTTTTGTACATCCTAAAAATAGAGACGCAATGCATTTGCAATACGTACAGACGCACGGCCGTGCGTCTGTACCGTCCATACTACTTATTGATATGGATTTGTCAAGACGGGTTGGTAGGGACAGGTCGCGACCTGTCCCTACCAACCCGTCTCTATCTTTTT
>JAUVLL010000342.1 GCA_030600745.1 Spirochaetaceae bacterium
GGCACTTATATCATCCATACCTCCCATTAGATAAATCTCAATTCCAGGGTAAGGAGCAATGGAAAGATCTGCAATCATGCTCATGTTATGATCACCAACAACGGTATTATGCCAGCTGAACACAGGAAAAAAATCTCCAAGTTGAAATCCGTTATCTGACCTGACAAGAAATGACTGTGCCCCTATTCCTGCCCGAAACTTACTCCATGAATACTCAAACCTGTGCATAGTAGCAATTATTGTATTGAGGCCAAACTCTGCTGAAGATGGTGAAAGAACATCAACATCAGCTTCTCTATTCTCAAGAGTAGCAATATATGACTGCATCTGAAGATTGCCAAGGTTAAACTTGTAGGAAAAAGCATCTAAAAAAGGAATATCTTTTGAGGGATAGAAAGTGGAGAAATTTGCAGCTCCGTAGTGAACTCTATTTCTACCTAAAATTAAATCGAGAGAATCGAACATATAGTAGAAATACCCTTCTCTTATAAACCCATTTTCGACCATTATCGGATTTCCACTTTCAGATTTGAAAAAATTATTGAGTGTAAAAAGATTATTTTTATCGTATTCCTTCTTAATACCGGCTTGTATGTATACCCCTCCAAGATCATCATCCTGGGCATTAAGGGTGAGATTTAGAAAATCGGGTGCTTTAAGAAACAATCGGGAAAAATCTTCCCAGTCTTCTTTTGTTCTAAAGTACTGTTCGTAGGTAATTTCAACACTCTCTTCAAAAACAACACTGCCTGTATTGTAATGAAGAATATCTATTATATTCTCAGCCCCAATTTCTTTGGCAAAATTGTAAAGATCTTTTTTTGAAAGAGGAAAAGAAGAACCGGGAAAAACTCTTCCTGCGGTAGAATAGAATTCCAGCAGCATCTCCACTTCCGGATCCCCAGGCATATAAGAATACTGTCCAAACATCGGAACAAGTAAAAAAATAGAAATAATAAGTGAAATTATAGTTTTCTTCATAATGCTTTACTCCAATTTCAAACGAGTAATATTATCCTCTACCAACACCTTCATAAATAAAACCTTTTTCCCTGACAAGATTAATATCCAGAAGATTCCGGGTATCCAGAATAATATTACCCTTCATCAGTGATTTTGCCTTCTCCAGGTTAAGGTTTCGGTATTCATTCCACTCTGTAACGAGCACCAGAGCATCAGCACCCTTCAATGCATCAAATTCGGAATGACAGTACTGCACTTCAGGATAAACCTTCGAAAAATTATCCATTGCCTTGGGATCATGAGCCTGAATTTTCCCACCATGCTTTAATATACCTTCTACGATATTTAATGCCGGAGTATCCCTGATATCATCTGTTTCTGATTTAAAAGCCAGCCCCAGAACAGCAATTGTTTTACCCGAAAAACCTCCTAAAAGTTTTTCGAGTTTTACTACCATCCGGCTCTTTTGCCTGTCATTGGCTTCAATAACAGCTCTGATCAGACTCATGTCAACACTATATTTATCCCCTGTTTGAACAACAGCCATTGTATCCTTGGGGAAACAACTTCCTCCATAACCTGGTCCGGGATGAAGAAACTTAGGGCTGATTCTGCCGTCCATACCCATTGTTTTTGCAATTGTATGAATATCTGCACCAACTGTCTCTGCCAGATTAGCCATCTGATTAATAAATGTTATTTTAGTAGCCAGAAATGCATTGGAAGCATATTTTATAAGTTCGGCTGTTTCAAGACTGCACCATACAAATGGAACAGTTATTAGATTAAGTGATCTGTATACCTCAAATATAACATCTCTGGCCTTCTCAGACTCATACCCTATTACTGTTCTGTCAGGATGGAAAAAATCCTGGGCAGCTTTTCCTTCTCTTAAGAATTCAGGATTTGATACTACATCAAAATCCTTCCCTGGAGCATACTCTTCCAGCTTTTCCTTTATCCACCGGTTAGTACCAACCGGAACAGTTGATTTCGTAACAATAACTTTATAACTGTTTAAATTTGCTGCAATAGATTTAACTACATTTTCTACAAAAGAAAGATCCGCCTCTCCATTCTCTTTTGGAGGTGTTCCCACTGCAATAATAATAACTTCAGAACCCTGTATGGATCCGTCAATATCAGTAGAAAATGAAAGTCTTCCTGTTTCCAGGTTCCTTTTTAAATAACGTTCAACACCAGGTTCGTATATAGGCGATATGCCCCTATTAAGCATATCTACCTTATCAGGATCAACATCTACTCCAATTATTTCGTTTCCAAAATCCGAAAGACCTACAGATACAATAAGACCTACATAGCCTGTCCCAATAACACAGATTTTCTTTGACATTAAAATTTCCTTAATTTAAATTCCCTATATATAGGCTAATAATGATGCCCAAGCCCTATAAAAAGTTCGAGCCTTGGTTCATCGTCTCTTGGTGCATTACCGGTCAGACTAAAATCATCCATAAATGCCTCCAGATCCATACCCGCAGAGATTCTCAGGTAAAAGCTCCTGGCCGCTTTGGGAAATGCGAATGCTTCAATACCCCCCGAATACCAGAATGGATCAGAATCTTCTGCTCCTTCAGAATAGCGAAACATCGCCACATCAACAAAGGGTGAAAGATGCCCCTCAAACCAGCGGCTCATAAACCAAATCCACATCTTGAATGGTAAATCAAGATTAAGATATGCACCAGTCTCTACATCATCTATCCGGTTATCGAGGATACCTCGAAGAGGTCCGCCGACATTATATCCAGCTCCGTCAAAACGGTAAAAACCCTGAAGCCTGCTGTTAAGCCCTCCCCATCCCCATGAGCTGTAAGCCCTGGTTTTCAACTCAACAATACGGCTATATGATTCGGTTAGGGAATTATAGCTGTTGCTGTTGGACAGGGAAACTGTATACCCCTTTCTAAAATTCCCGGTCCAGTCTATTCGGCCCCATCCTATAGAATGTGAAAAGGTGCCTGAAAGTCCCCTGCGATCCACACTAATGGAACTGCCTGGAACATAGGATATGGAAGTGGAGAGTTTAGGTTTCCAGTTAACATCATAACGTCCTACCGAAATTCCTGTAGGAACCGGACCTCCCACTGAAAGGCCGCTTGTAAGATAAAAAACATCCGGGATCGCTTCTTCTTCAGGCTCAGGGTCACTGTCACGATCGTTAAGACTGTATTCATTGCTTATATTAAAACGCCAACGTTCATCGAAAAGGGTAAAAAAATAGCCAAGATCA
>JAUVLL010000085.1 GCA_030600745.1 Spirochaetaceae bacterium
AGCTTGCTTCCGACCAGCCTAATATTTTCAAGAAACGTAATTTCATTGCTTTTAAAGAAAAAAGGCTGTCTTGAATTAACAATGAGAACTCCATTTTCCTTTCCTCCGGGAAATAACATGACAGCAAGACCACTTTTCATAGTGTCAGATAATAAAAGTTCTGCAAAGGGACCTGGTTTCCTTGTATTGAGACATACAATTTCGCCTGATTCCTTTATAAAACTTATCAATTCTGATTGTTCTTTTAGAAATTTCGGGGCTTCAGCAAATCCTTTTTTTATTGTAAGTTTTAGATTATTACCTGGTTCCTGGCTAAGGAAAAAGCAGCAGAGGTCAGGTTCCAGTGCACTATTTGTATATTCAACAATAATTTCAAAAAATTCTTTTCCTGATTTTGTGTGATGGAACAGTTTCCCTGCTTCTAACAGGAGATCGGTGTAATTAGTACTCATACAATTTTTCTCACAACAAAGACTCAAGGGATTGAATATTCAACACTTTTACGGTAGAATCCCAGCCTGAATAGTGAATCAGGCTAAATTTGCTTCAAGATCTTTTCTTTAACTGTTCAATAATAACATGAGATCAAACAGCCTTCAAGGAAAAAAGAGGGCTATCTATAAATTGCGAGGTATAAGTTTCTATGAACACAGATATTTCTAAAATGAGAAATATTGGTATTAGTGCCCACATTGACTCGGGTAAAACAACTTTAACAGAGCGTATTTTGTTTTACTGTAAAAAAATACATTCTATTCATGAAGTTCGGGGAAAGGATGGAGTCGGCGCAACCATGGACTCAATGGAGCTGGAGAAAGAGAGAGGCATTACAATTACTTCTGCTGCAACCAGCGTTAATTGGAAGGGATATGATATAAATATCATCGATACTCCCGGACACGTGGACTTTACAATTGAAGTCGAAAGAGCACTGAGAGTTCTGGACGGTGCTGTACTGGTTCTTTGTTCAGTTGCCGGTGTACAGTCTCAGTCAATTACTGTTGACAGACAGATGAAGAGGTATAATGTTCCAAGGATTGCATTTGTTAATAAATGTGATCGTACCGGAGCAGATCCCCTTAAGGTTAAAGACCAGCTGGTGGAAAAACTGGGACATAATGCAGTTATGATTCAGCTTCCTATTGGATTGGAAGACAAGCATGAAGGTTTGATAGATCTTGTCACTATGAAGGCTGTATATTATCGCGGTCTTGATGGTGAGGACATTGAGATAACCGATATTCCTGCAGATCTTCTTGTTGATGCTGAGGAAAAAAGGGAAGAGATGCTTGATGCTGTTTCCATGTTTTCCGATGAGCTTATGGAAGCAATGATGGAAGAGAGTATAACAGAAGATATGATCCATGACGCCATAAGGAAAGGGACTTTATCTCAGGAACTTACTCCTGTATGTCTTGGATCTGCCTATAAAAATAAAGGTGTTCAGGCGCTTCTTGATGCTACTACCAGATATCTTCCTAATCCTACAGAGGTAAAGAATATTGCTCTTGATCTGGATAATGAAGAAAAAGAAATTGTTCTTGAACATGATCTTGAAAAATCAAATGTGGCTCTGGCTTTTAAGCTTGAAGATGGTCAGTATGGTCAGCTTACCTATATTCGTGTATATCAGGGACATATTAAAAAAGGAAGTGAACTGTACAATACAAGGAGTAGAAAGAAGTTTAAAGTTGGTCGTCTGATTAAGATGCATGCGGATCACATGGAGGATATTACTGATGCAGAATGCGGTGATATTGCAGCTCTTTTTGGTGTAGATTGTGCTTCGGGCGATACTTTTGTGCAGACTGGTCTTAACTATTCCATGACAAGTATGTTTGTACCTGCTCCGGTAATAAGTCTTGCAATTTCTCCAAAAGATAAAAAGGCAGCTGATAATATGGCAAAAGCCTTAAACAGATTTACCAAAGAGGATCCTACTTTCAGAACCTTTGTCGATCAGGAATCGAATCAGACCATAGTTCAGGGAATGGGTGAGCTTCATCTTGAAGTTTATATTGAACGAATGAAACGTGAGTATGATTCAGAAGTTGAAATAGGTCAGCCTCAGGTTGCTTATAGGGAAGCAATAAGCAGAATGGCTGAGTTTAACTATACTCATAAGAAACAATCCGGTGGTTCCGGTCAGTATGGCCGTGTTGCAGGGTTTATGGAACCTCTTGATGAGGGTGAATATGAGTTTATAAATAAGATAAAGGGTGGTTCAATCCCTACAGAGTATATACCTGCATGTGATAAGGGTTTTAAGGCATCTCTTGCAAAAGGCTCTTTGATAGGTTTTCCCATAGTAGGTGTTAAAGTAACTATAAATGACGGTCAGTCTCACTCTGTAGATTCATCGGATATGGCATTTCAGGCTGCTTCAAAAGGTGCGTTTAAAGAAGCATATATCAAAGCCAAACCTGTAATACTTGAACCTATTATGAAAGTTGCAGTTGAGGGACCAACAGAGTTCCAGGGTAATGTCTTTGGATCTATCAATCAGAGAAGAGGTATAATTGTAAGTTCTGCAGATGAAGGTACATTTTCAACCGTCGATGCGGAAGTCCCATTAAGCGAAATGTTTGGTTTTTCAACTACACTCAGGTCCCTGACACAGGGGAAAGCGGAATTTTCAATGGAGTTTCTTAAGTATGGTAAAGTGCCGAAGGGTATTTCAGAGGAGCTTATTAAAGATTATGAAGAAAAACGAAGAAAAGAATCTGGTAAATAGGTTATTGCAGGAGGAATTTATCAATGGTACGATCTGAATTAAATAAAAGAGGCCCTTTAAGGGTTTTTGAAAAATCAATAAACGGCGGTGTTGGAAAAGGACATATTGGTGTGCTTGCATCAAAGAAGGGTGTAGGAAAAACTGCATGTCTTGTCCATATTGCTACTGACAAGCTTTTTAGGGAAAAACATGTTATTCATGTATCTTTTTCTCAGAAGGTTGATCATATAATTAACTGGTATGAGGATATCTTCAAGGAAATTGCCAAGAAGAGAGAGCTTGAAGGTGCTGTAGATGTTCATGATGAAATTATCAAGAACAGAGTTATTATGAACTTTAACAGCAAGGGAACTACTATTGATCAGGTTCTTGTTAGTTTAAGAGCTATGATTACAGATGGAAATTTCCCTGCAGATTCTGTGATTTTTGATGGGTATGATCTCTCAGAATCATCCCAGGAAGATTGTGATAAATTAAAAGTCTTTGCAAAAGATGTTAACATTGAATTATGGTTCAGTGCATCTCTTAAAGGGGAGAATCCTGAATTTAATGACAGTGGTGTTCCTGTTGATCTTGAAGGCAGAATAAAAGATATCGATGTTCTGATTACCCTTAAATATGAAGGTGAGCATGTTCACTTTCAGGTGGTTAAAGATCATGATAATATGGAAACAAAAGAGATGTCACTTAAGCTTGATCCAAAAACTCTGCTTATAGCAAGAGACGAATAGATATTAGGCAGGACAGTATTTAACCTGTCCGGACGAATAATGACCGGGGGGTTGATCAAGTATCAGCCTTCGGTTTTTTATTTAACGGAAAAACAAAAAATCCCGCCGATTAAGACGGGATGTACAGCATAGATTATTAGTTTAGAAAATAAGCGCTGATCTACCCCAGTCATAATCAATTTTTTTCAATTCTTCACGACCTGGCATGGGATAATAAACTATTTCATTTTCACGAGCAGCAAATATACCTTTACCGATAACCTGATAAGAAAATCTCGAAGCGTAGGAACGGTCGACAATCTTAGTTTTTTTACCATCTCTTTCCTGAATCTCAGATATACATTCTTTAAGATGTTCAGTGTTGTGATCATAGAAACCACCGACATT
This sequence comes from Spirochaetaceae bacterium, assembly GCA_030600745.1. Classification (GTDB taxonomy): domain Bacteria; phylum Spirochaetota; class Spirochaetia; order B11-G9; family B11-G9; genus JAJRQE01. The sequence continues at coordinate 3,853 of JAUVLL010000085.1, forward strand.
TCCACTATTTTCCATATCATCAAAATCAATAATACCGATATCGGCAAAAATTATTGCGGGAAGAGAAATTTTCCCTGACCCATTTATAATGTATTCGGCAAATTCTACCGGTTTTAGAGAGCTAATTGTCAGAGGTGAAACAGGACAGATTTCCTGATATAGAGAAAATGGTTCGCTGTTTCCACATTTAGCATAATCCATTTTCTCAATGGGGAGAGATAAACCATCTTTTGTTACAAGATAACAAGTCCCGAGGGCTTCGAGTGGTATATGTTCCAGAACTCTGTAAATAGAAAGATAAACAGAGTTTTTCAGTTTCCCATCAGGGTGAGGTTTACAGTGTTCAATGGCATGCTTCCAGTCAAAAGAGTTGCTGCAGTCTGGGGTGACTGTCATAAAAGCAAGCTGTTCAGCAGATCCTTTTCTTGAACCAAGAGCCATATAGGACGCAAATTTTTTCGGTTCCAACTGAGAAGCTACAAGAGCTTCCATAGGATAAATAGTAAGGTAATAATAGATCATATTGTCTCCTTTTAATATAAATTATAATTCAGCATCAGAATCTTTTTCTACCAGCCAAATATTGAGAACAGGTTGTATTTTCCAAATATGGAAACACTGATAAGTGATACAACTGCCATTATCTTAATAAGAATATCAAGAGAGGGACCGACAGTATCTTTTAAAGGATCACCAACTGTATCGCCTACAACGGCAGCTTTATGTATGTCTGAACCTTTACCGCCATAATGTCCCTGTTCAACATATTTTTTAGCATTATCCCAGGCTCCTCCTGAGTTTGCTGTAAATAGGGCAAGCATTATGGATGAAAGAGTAGTCCCTATTAATAAACCTCCTACAAAATCTGCTCCGAAAATGAATCCGCAGATTAAAGGCATGGATACGGATATCAAAGCAGGCAGTACCATTTCCCTGATCGATCCCTTGGTAGAGATTTCTATACAGGTTTTATAATCCGGTTTCTCTTCCCCTGTTAAAATACCGGGCATCTCTTTAAATTGTCTTCGAACTTCCTGAACCATACTTCGAGCTGCTTTGGCAACAGCTTCAATCAGAATCCCTGAGAAAAGATAGGGGAGGGCGGCGCCTACAAGAGCACCGGCAAGGGTCATTGTATTGATCATATTGAGAACCAAACTGAACCCTTCATCAATATTGGCTCCTTTCTGTGCGTAGAGAAATGAAGCAAAAAGAGAAAGAGCTGCCAGTGCGGCGCTTCCAATGGCAAAACCTTTACCGATTGCTGCTGTCGTATTTCCGACAGAGTCCAGTTTATCTGTAATCTCTCTTACCTCAGGATCCAGTTTTGCCATTTCACTTATTCCTCCGGCATTGTCCGCAATAGGACCGTAGGTATCGACAGAAACTGTTGCGGCAACAAAAGAGAGCATACCGACAGCTGCCATTGCAACACCATAGAGACCGGCAACAGCATTGGCAGCAATTATAGCAACTGCCAGCATAACTACAGGAGCGAAAACAGAGGTCATTCCTGCTGCCAGACCCTGTGTGATTGTTAATGCCGTGCCTTCGCAGGAAGCTTCAGCTATTTTTCCCGTAGGTTTAAAATCATAACTTGTATAATATTCTGCCAGCTGTCCAATGATGATTCCACTGACAATACCCATAATTGCGGCTATCCATGGAGAAAATACACCGGCTTTGAAACCAGCCTGTGCCACATCGCTGCCTTTAAAATAATACCATGTGAATATTCCTGTGAGTATAAGTGTTAAAGATGCACTGACCCAGGTTGCAATATTCAATTCCCTATGGGGATGCGCCGATACTTTTCTGGCGATTAAAGTGAAAACTCCAATAATTGATGAGATCAATCCGATAGAAGCAAACAATACAGGGAAATAGATCAGCTTTACTACCAGTTCCGAATCTAAAGGACTTCCGATCTTATTTCCTGTATAAAACATGTAGGCCGCCAGGACAACACTGGAAATTATTGCGCCTACAAAACTTTCCAGAAGGTCTGCTCCCAATCCGGCGACATCCCCTACATTGTCTCCCACATTGTCGGCAATAGTGGCGGGATTTCTTGGATCATCTTCAGGAATACCCGCTTCTGTTTTCCCGACAAGATCGGCACCCATATCGGCAGCTTTTGTATAGATCCCACCGCCAACTCTATTGAACATGGCAATAATAGAGCAGCCAAGTGCATAACCGGAAACTGTCATGGTGAAGGGAATGTCAGCTATACCAAGCCAGTTTGTGTGAATTTGCAGCTGCTCCGGGCTGGTTTGTCCCAGAACTTTCCCAAATACAAAATAGATAATTCCAAGACCGAGAAGAGCAAATCCCCCAACACAGAGACCCATAACAGACCCGCCTCGAAATGCTACTTTGAGAGTAGCTCCGATACTTCTTGTTTCCTTAGCTGTGTTGGTAACTCTGACATTGGCAAGAGTAGCAATTTTCATCCCGATCCAACCGGCACTGGCACTCATTACAGCGCCAAGAATAAACGTCACTGCTGTATGCCAGGACACTACCAGACTGAGCAGAATAGCAATAGCAAAAGCCACAATGGCAATAATTTTATATTCATAACGAATGAAAGCTTTTGATCCATCTTCAATTGCGCCGGCAATCTCGATCATTTGTTCATTTCCGTTATCCATTTTTTTTACAGCAAAATAGTTAAATGCTGCAAAACCTAAAGCGGCTATAACCGCAATACTAATAAAACCAAACATTATACCACCTAAAATTAGTTAAATAAAATAAGAATCATGGGGGAATTATCATAATAAAATTAGGAAAAGTAAAGGGAATAAAGCACATTTAATAACATTAAATGTCATAATAAGATTATTATTTTTCTTCTGGATTTAAAGATTCCAAACTATATGTTGATAGCCGGATTATCTCATAATAACAGCAGTAATCAACATAAATATAACCACTGAGGCAGCAATAATTATTAATGATTTTGAAATATCCCCTGCTTCCGGTTCTCTGAGCTTATCGCCAATTGTATGGATTGATGGGGTCGGAGGTTAAGGATTAAGCCCAATCTTATGAAGAGCCTCCTTCCAGGGAAGGACCATAATTCCATTTATTACTTGTGCCTGTTTGATTCCGGAGGCACAAATAAATTCGGAGCCGGGAAAGTCTTTTTGAAAGTGAATAAGATTTTTTACATGCCGGACGTCAATAGATGTTGCAGATTTTATTTCAACTAAAATTTGACTTTTTCCTGGTCTGTCAATTATTAAATCAACTTCGACATCGTCTTTTGTACGTAAATATGAAAATTCATAATCAAGTTCATAATAATGATTAAGGCGAAAGCACTCATTTACAAACCAACTTTCAAAGGCTTCATCATAATCTGTTGTCCTGGGGAGTAATGGTACATTTAACATTCGCTGAAGAGCTCTTTTTACTCCCATATCAAAAATATAAAATTTGGGACTTTGCTTTTGTACTTTGCGAACAGATCTATTAAATGGTTCAAGAAAAAAACCTAGATTTGTATCAACTAATATTTGATAATAATTTTGTACAGTTTTATAATCAACACCAGTATCTTTAGCAATATTGGAATAATTTATAGCTTGAGTGTTCATTTGTGCTGCTATTGGAAGGAATAGCCTAAAGGGATCCAAATTTCTAATTAATTGTTCTATTAATATCTCTTCCTTTAGGTAAGTTTGTGTATATGTTCTTAAGAAACGGCTTTTATCCTTTTCAGATTGTAAAGAGAAAACTCCGGGTAAAGTACCCCACTGTAAAGCGTGGTCTAATTCAAAATCTTTACCTAACTCTGTTGCAGTAAATGGAAATAAAGAGAAACTAAATGCTCTACCTGCCAATAAATTTGCACCACCACGCTTTAATTTTCTACTGCTTGAACCAGTTAAGGCAAAATTTATACCTTTTTCTTCAATTATTTTGTGAACATGATCCAGAAGTTTGGGTATTTTTTGAACTTCATCAATTATAATCCAGTCCTCCCGGGAAAGTGCATTTGCCTGTTCTATTAATAGCTGCGGTCGCAGGGAATAGATCTCCTCCATATCATTATCCAGCAGGTCTATATACAATTTGTTTTTTAGGAAAGGGACATGATTTATCAGGGTTGTCTTTCCTGTTCCTCTTGCGCCAAATAAAAAGAAACTATTATTAGATGAAAGAGGGCAGATACGTTTTATTGGCTGTTTTAGTATTTTAGTCATGTTGTTCTCCGTGGATAATACTCCTAATATTAACGCCATATTAGGAGTATTATCTATTTTATGATAAATAATGCAAAATTGCAACACAATTAATAAAGGAATTTCAGGAATAACGCATATAATGTATGTAGCTCAGGTTAAGGATAGCTGTACATCTTGAGATTTGTACGAAGTTGGGTTAAACAAGTGTAATATATTCAAAATTTGGAGAGATTATTAATGAAAAATATTTTAGCTGGAATAGATGTAGGTGGAACATATACAAAAATTGGAATTGTAGATACGGAAAATATGCAGATTTTGAAAGAAAAAACTATTCCTACAGTAGAGCATTGTAACTCAACAAATTGTCTAAATAGAATTACTGATTCAATTAAAGAGATGTGTTTGGATATTAAGATTTCAATAGACGATTTGGAGGGTATTGGATTTGGTATATTAGGGCCTGTCATTAATAATAAAAAAGTTGTACCTGTAAGAGGATTTCATTGGGAAGATATGGTGGATCTTGAAAAAGAAGTAAATAAGTATATTGATATTCCTGTATTTGTAGAAAATGATGTTAATGTAATATCATTTGGTGAATATATTATTAGAGGGAAAGATGAATTAAAAAATATTGTTACCATTGCAATAGGAACAGGTATTGGTGCTGGAATTGTAATTGATGGAAAAATATATTCTGGTAAAAATGGAACAGCAGGTGAAATTGCTCATACAAAAATAAACTCAGATGGTGAGATCTGTGAATGTGGAAGACGTGGGTGTCTATCTTTTTGTGGAGGGGGATCCTTTAAGAAGTCATTTTTAGAAGAACTAAAATGTACCGGGACAAATGAATATTATGAACATTTAATTAGTGATTTAACTGTTAAAGATATTTTTGATGCTGCAAAAGATGGTGAAAAAATTGCAGTAAAATATATTAATGTATTTTCTGAATACTTAGCAAAGGAAATTATAAATATAAATAATTTTTTTAATCCTGATTTAATTGTGATTGCAGGAGGAATTAGTTTATCAGGAAGTTTTTTATTGGAAAAAATAAAGAAAAAATGTTCTGGAATGGGTGCTTTAGACAATTGGATGTCAAAGCCTAATGTTGAATTGTCTGTATTAGGTAATCATGCTGGAATATTCGGTGCTGCTTTAATGACAAAATATAATTTAGATGCAAATCACTAAGATTGATAATTCTTGTAACCAGGTAGTATTTTACCAGAGTTATCTGAACAGTTGTTGATTACCGGGTAATCCCACAATAACTGCAGCGATCAGCATAAAAAGAACTGCTGACGCTGCAATTATTATTAATGATTTTGAAATATCCCCCGCTACTGGTTTTCGTGTTTTATCCCCAATAGTAGGTTTAATAATAGTTTTACCAAAGTAAGATGCTTCTCCTCCCAGCTGTATCCCCAGAGCTCCGGCCATGGCTGCCTCAGGATAACCGGCATTTGGGCTGGCTGTCTTATTGTGGTCCCTAATCATAACCCGCCATGCTGTAATCAGCGGGTTCCCCGCATCCTTTTCAGAACCTAACCCGTTCAATCCTGAAACCAAACAGATTAGCACACCTGTCAGTCTTGCTGGCACAAAATTAACAGCATCATCCAACAAGGCTGCTGTTCTTCCAAAATCAATAAATCGTTCGTTTTTATATCCCCACATAGCATCCAGTGTATTTATTACTCTGTAGGCTAGAGCTCCTGCTGGTCCAATGATAATCCCCCAGAAAACAGGGGCAATAATTGAATCAGATGAGTTTTCGCTCATGCTCTCAACAGTTCCTATTATTATTTTGCCTGGACTTAATTCTTCGGTATCCCTGCTCAGAATCATCCCGGCACTTCTTCTGGCCAACAGAATATCATCTTTGTCCAATGCTCTTTTTACCCTCATGCCATGAATAGCAAGATCTTTGATTGCAATAGTGGAATAGAAAATAAGAATA
>JAUVLL010000114.1 GCA_030600745.1 Spirochaetaceae bacterium
AAGCTTCATAGCCATGCTGGTTGCAGGGCCGCTTGGGATTTTTGCTGCAATATACATGAGTGAATACGCAGGCAATAAGTTCAAATCCAGAGTGAAGCCTGTTCTTGAGATATTGGCAGGAATACCAACAATTGTTTATGGATATTTTGCACTTATTTTTATTACACCTTTCTTAAAAAATATTTTTGGGACCGAGGTAGTAGATGTCTACAACACAGCTTCTGCAGGTATTGCAATGGGCATTCTTATCTTCCCGATGATTGCTTCCATGAGCGAAGACGCACTCTCTGCTGTTCCCTCCAGTCTAAGACAGGCAGCCTATGGACTGGGAGCAACAAAACTTGAAGTATCGACGGGTATAATTGTTCCTTCTGCAATATCAGGAATAATGGCAGCGTTTATAGTAGGCTTATCCAGGGCTGTCGGAGAAACCATGATTGTTGCCCTGGCCGCCGGTGCAGGATCAAATTTTACTTTTAATCCCTTTAAATCTGCTGAAACAATGACTGGTTATATTGCAAGGATTTCCGGTGGTGATATAGGTTACGACACTGTCGACTACAACTCTATTTTTGCCATAGGTATATTTCTATTTATAATCACCCTTGTATTAAATATTATAAGTCAAAAGATTATCGGGCGGTACAGGGAGATCTACGATTGATGGATATAATACGGCAAAGGAAAAACCTGATCAGCAAAATAGTATTTCAAATGGCCACTATAATTGGTATTGTTGCACTTTTAATACTTATGTTCAGCATATTTAATGAAGCCTTTGGTTATGTAATCTTTGTAAACGAAAAATCTCCCCATGAGATTTTCAACTCTGAAAAGAATTTGGGAGAAGCTACAAAAGAAGAATTGATTTCAATTCTGGAAGATAATATATCCAAAGGATTGATGAGAAGGTTCAATTTTGAGCAGTCATTTTCTGAAAGAAGTGCAGAAAATATCCTGGAACTAGTAATGACGGAAGTAGTAAATCCGAAGATTGTAAAGGCATGGTCACTGACAAGCTCTCTCTTTGGGAAGAAAAAAATAATAGAAACATTAAAAAATGACTATCCTAAGGGTAATCTTGAATTCCGGTCATGGTTATCCCCGAACTTTTTGTTGTCACCTCAATCCAGTATTCCTGAAAAAACAGGTATAATTACTGCATTGACAGGCAGCTTAATGCTGCTTTTAATTGCAATAATTCTTGCATTTCCTTTGGGAGTAGGGACAGCAATATATCTTGAAGAATATGCTAAACCCAACAGGCTGAATAATCTTATACAGCTCAATATATACAATCTTGCAGGAATACCATCAATAATTTACGGTATGCTTGGATTAGCGGTTTTTGTAAGATTTCTTGAACCAATAACAAGTGGTAAAATTTTCAGCCAGACAATAAACAGTACTGCTAATGGAAGAACCATCCTGTCTGCAGGCTTGACCCTTGGAATATTGATTCTACCAATTATTATAATAAATGCCCAGGAAGCAATTCGGGGAGTACCAAAATCTTTGCGATTTTCGAGTTTTGGACTTGGGGCAACTCAATGGCAGACAATATGGCACCATATCCTGCCGTATTCCATGGACCGTATTCTTACAGGTTCAATACTTGCCGTTTCAAGGGCTTTGGGAGAAACTGCTCCTCTTATCCTTGGCGGAGCATCTACTTTTGTGGCACAAAAACCGGATTCTGTATTTTCAAAGTTTACAGCTCTCCCCATTCAGATCTATCAATGGACTGCACGTCCTCAACCGGAGTTCAGAAAAGTAGCTGCTGCAGCTATTATTGTACTATTAGTACTCCTGCTCACACTAAATGCAGGAGCAATACTTCTAAGAAACCATCATAGTAAGAAAAAGAAGGGTTAATGATTTATGGAAGATAAAAATATTTTAAATCTGAAGAATTTGAACGTATATTATGGTGATTTCAGAGCAGTAAAAGATATAAATCTTGATATCCCGAAAAATAAAATAACTGCTTTTATTGGCCCTTCCGGATGTGGTAAAAGTACAGTACTCAGAGCGATTAATAGGATGAATGATCTTGTTGACGGGACGAAAACAGAGGGTGAAATAATTTTCCAGAACCGAAACATATATAATCCTGAAGTAGATGCTGTGTCTTTAAGAAAGCAAATTGGAATGGTGTTTCAAAAGCCTAATCCCTTTCCAAAAAGTATTTCGGAAAATATTACCTGGGGTGCAAAAATAAACAGTTATAAGGGGAACATGGAAGAACTTGTAGAAGAATCTCTTAAGGAAGCTGCTCTCTGGGATGAAGTAAAAGATAAACTCAATGAAAATGCACTCAGGCTTTCCGGAGGACAGCAGCAGAGACTCTGCATTGCAAGAGCAATTGCAGTAAAACCTGAAATAATACTTATGGATGAACCCGCTTCTGCATTGGATCCTATCGCAACCCTGAAAATTGAGGATTTAATGAAGACTTTATGCATGGATTTTACTATAATTATAGTAACACATAATATGCAGCAGGCTTCGAGGATATCAGATTACACTGCATTTATGATGACAGATGACAAACGATCAGGTAACCTTGTTGAATATGGTAAAACAAGTGAACTCTTTATTAGGCCGAAGAATAAGCAAACTGAAGATTATATATCCGGCAGGTTCGGGTAAGGGGTATTAAATGGAAATTCGAACGGATTTTAATGACAGAATGTCGAAACTGAATAATGAAATTGTAAAAATGGGTGTCCTTGTAGAGGAGGCTCTTGATAAAGCCATGGACAGTCTTATAAACATGGATCTTGATATAGCCCGTAAGGTTATTGACGAAGATCAAAAAATAAACGATTTTGAGATAAGTATTGAAGATCGATGTATAGTTCTGATTGCAAGAGAACAGCCTGTTGCCGGAGATTTAAGACGCATAATAACTGCTCTCAAAATATCCACCCAATTTGAAAGAATGGGAGACCATGCAGTGCACATAGCAAAAGGAGTAATCAGGCTTGATAAGGATCCAAAACCTTCCCCCCTTTTTGGAATGCCTTTAATGGCACAGAAAGCAAAAAGCATGCTTAGAAGAGTTTTGACCGCATATATAGATCGTAATGCTGAAGAAGCAATGTCTGTCAGTCAGGTTGATCATGAAATAGATAGTCTTCATGACGAAGTAATAAATGATGTTTTCAACGAGTTGATGATTACAGTATCAGATCATCATAAAGCGATAACATTATTGTTTATAAATAGATTTCTGGAAAGGTTCGGAGATCATATTACAAACATCTGTGAATGGATAATCTATTCTGTTACAGGTGAACATAAAGAACTGGGGTAAGGATGTCAGGAGAAACAATACTGATAGTTGATGATGAAAAAAGCATTTTAAAGCTTATAAAGTACAATCTCGAAAATGAGGGGTTTAAAACTGTAACAGTAACCAGCGGTGAAGCAGCAATCTCTTCATCTTTTGAAATTACACCTGATATAATAGTGCTTGATCTTATGCTTCCGGGACTGGATGGTATAGAAGTATGCAGAATACTCTCCCGGGATAAAAGGACATCTCACATTCCTATTCTAATGCTTACAGCCCGCAGCGACAACAGTGATATAATTGCAGGTCTCGATGCCGGAGCAGATGATTATATTACAAAACCTTTCAGCCCAAAAGTTCTTGTTGCAAGGATTATCTCTGTTCTAAGAAGAAGCAGAAAGAATGTCAGTCTTTCCTCTGAAACTGCCTGCTTGTCCATACATAATATCAGAATTAATACAGACAAATATGAGATTACAGTAGGCAACAAGTTAATATCTATGAGTGTTACAGAGTTTGCAATTCTGAATTTCCTGTGCAGAAACCCAGGATGGGTTTTTTCCAGAAATCAGATAATAAGTGCAGTCAAAGGAGATGATTATCCTGTCACAGAGAGATCTGTTGACGTTCAGATACTGGGTATAAGGAAAAAATTAGGAAAACAAGGGAAATATCTCGAAACAGTTAGAGGTATTGGATATAGAATGGCAGAAAACCTGAATGAAACGTAGAAATCTTCTACAGACAATCTATCCATTTCTGGCACTTGTAACTCTGCCGCCTGTTATTCTTCTTTTCATTTTAGGTGCTGAAACAGTAAAAGATATTGTTCATGATCAAACCTATAGAACAATTAAGGAATCAGCATATCTAATTCGTAATATAATTCCTGAAGATAGAATTGAAGATACTGTTTTTATTACTCAATTCTGTAAAAACGCAATATCAGGGACAGATTTTCGGATAACCATTATACTCCCCGATGGTGTAGTAACAGGCGATTCTCATATGGATCCTGCTTTTCTGGAGAATCATTTATTCAGGGAGGAAATGCAGGAAGCAATATACGGCAAAGAGGGATTTGCAGAGAGATACAGCAATAGCCTCGGAATAGAAATGTTCTATTTCGCCCTGCCAATCAGGAATGGGGAAAACATTTCCGGCGTAATCAGAACCTCTATCCCAATTGATACAGTCAACTCCATTCTTTTGGATTCATACAAAAAGACTGCGTCTGTAACTCTCCTGATTATTGCAGGTATTTTGCTCATAAGTTGTTATATTGCAAAGCTTATCTCCCGGCCAATTATAACACTTGCAGATATGACAATAAAATTCTCAACCCTCAATTTTAATGCAATTTCAGTAATTGAAGGTCCCGAGGAGATTCACACCTTATCTGTGAATTTAAAAAAAATGTCCACAATTCTTGAAAATCGATTTAATTTGGCCACTCATCAGAGAAAAGAACTTAAAGCAATTTTATCAGCTCTTGTTGAGGCAATAATAGTAACAGATAAAGACCTGATAATAAAAGAGGTCAACAGATCCGCTGTCAAACTTTTTAAAATTGATGATATTTCAATTAACAAAGACTCGCTTGTTCAGGTAACACGAAATTCAGAATTAAATGAACTGGCAGAAATAACTATATTGGAAAAGACACCGCAAAAAAGAACAATCCTTTTAAAAGAGCAGATAAATGAAACGGTAGATAGATTTGATAATCAGAAATTCACTTCCCGAGGTCTTTTCCTTCAGGTGAATACTGCTATAATAGAAACAGAAGATCACGACCCCCGAATTATTATTGTTCTCCATGATATTACTCAAATTAAGACTCTTGAACGCATACGTAGTGATTTTGTGGCAAATGTATCACACGAATTGAAAACACCCGTTACATCAATTCTTGGTTTTGTAGAGACACTTAAAGATGGTGCGATAAATAATAAAAAAGATACCATAGAATTTCTTGATATAATTCAATCTCAGTCTCATCGACTGGATGCTATCATAAAGGATCTTCTTAGTCTTTCTAAATTAGAGTCCTTTGAAAATACAAAAATCAATATGAAATATTGCAAACTGATAAAAATAGTATCGTCTGCACTTAAAATATGCCGCATAAGAATTGAAGAAAAAAATACGGATATTCAGATTTTGTTTCCTAAAGATCTTGATATCAGGGTTAATCCTGCACTATTCGAGCAGGCTCTTGTAAATCTTATAGATAACGCAGTAAAATATTGTCCACCCAAAAGTACAATAACTGTTTTTGGAGAATATTTCCCGGATTATACGCTTATCAAAATTAACGACAATGGCCCGGGGATTCCCGAAAAAGATATTCCCAGAGTTTTTGAAAGGTTCTACACAGTAAACAAAACCAGAAGTCATGAACTTGGAGGGACCGGTCTGGGCCTTGCAATTGTGAAGCACATAATATTAGCACATAAGGGAGAAATAAATCTAAATAGTCCTGCCGGCAAGGGAACCGAATTTATAATAAGAATACCGTCATAACAAAGAAGCTATCGACTCAGCGACATTTCCCATTGCAAGTATCGTGTTGATTCTGTCTCTTAGTTCAAAATCCTCCTCGTGAAGCACCATTACAACGTTCATTTCCTTGTACGGTTCTGTAACGGCAACTATCTCGTCCTGAAAATATTTGCGTGAGAGATACTCCCCTACCTGTTTATCTGTAACAATTCCATCAACCTGCTTCCAGATAAGTTTACTTAAACCTTCTATATCATTAGTAACAGAAACTATCTCACAATCATATTTTCTAAGTTCTTCTATAACATATGAACCTTTCTGAGCTGCTATTTTTTTACCGTTCATAAAGTCAAGAGGCAGAAGTTCATTACCCCTTTGTGAGTCGGTATGGACAAAAGTGACTGGCTTAAAAACCGAATAAGGATTAGTGACAATTACCGGTTTATTGGCAAGAAAGTCATTAGGCCAACCTACGTTAAGAACTACCTTGATTTCTCTATTCAGGAGACCATCGGTAATAGTAACAAACTGATCAGGTTGAAAATATAGATTTAATCCAAGTTTTTCATTTACTATTCTCATTATATCTACACTCAAACCAGACGAGACTCCATCTTTAATGAATACCCAGGGTGGATAAGCAACATCATGTCCTACTCTCACATATTCGCTTAAATTACCAAGTGCACCAATATCCTTTAATAAACCTTGCTGAATTTCTACAATACTCTTACTGTCATTGTCCTGATTCTTCATTGAATTGATAATATCATCCTGATATTTCAAATTAGTAATTATATGTTTTGAACTGGAATTTAAAAGAGTATAGGACTTACTAAGCTGTCCAACATAATGATAAATACGGTCAGTATTGACAGACTGACTTCTAACCGATTCAGCAATATTATTCATATTACTGTCTATTTTAAAAAGGGATTCAGATGTAACAGATAAATCTTCTCTTGTTAATTCAATCTTATCATTCAATCCATTGCTTATACCTTCAAACACAAGCAGATTACTTTCGGATGAACTTATATTCTTCTCTAATGTTTTTAACAAGTGGGAGATATCATTTGTAAGATTTTTACTCTGTTCAGCCAGTTTTTTTACCTCATTAGATACAACCTTAAAACCTTTACCATGCTCACCAGCTCTGGCAGCCTCAATGGCAGCGTTTATTGATAAGAGGTTTGTTAGTTCTGAGATGTCTGCAATGGCGTGTACTGTCTCGCGTATTTTGAGAGTTGCCTGCTGCACATCTGAAAAAACCAATTTAAAACTTCTAAACTGGTCTCCCATTTGCTTAAGTCCATTTAAAAACTCATCCATTATCCTCGATGTCTGTTCAAAAGAGTTGTTTCCATTCTGCAGCTCTTTCAAAGAATCTTCTACATTTTCTACAATATGTTCTGAAGTAGCTGCAATCTCTTTTAATTTAGAATGAATTGTGGCTACATCAGAATCACTGGTGGCAGCCGAGTCGATCATTTCATGAACATATGCACTATTCAGATTCGCAACAGAAAAGAGATCCCATACATTTCCTGCACTTTCCTGCTGCAGTTTAGTGAATGTATCCAACAGACTCAGCATTTTATTTTTAATTATATCATACATAATCAATCCCCTGTTCATAGCAATCTTAATTATATAAAAAAATAACTCAATTGCTATATATAACCTGCATAGTAACATATAATCGAACAAATGAAAGATAATTAATCCATTTTATCTAAAATCTCTCAGTTATTTTTATTACAAACTCTCAGCAATAAGGGTTCCCATCTCTGAAGTATTAACTTCTCTGCACCCAGGTGTAAGAATATCCTTAGTTCTGTACCCCTTATCAAGAACTTTACTGATCGCCTTAAAGACAACATTATAAATATCTTTACGTCCAAAGCTGTATTTAAAAAGCATCCCAAGAGACAGGATCTGAGCAATGGGATTTGCTATACCCCGACCTGCTATATCCGGAGCACTGCCCCCGGATGGTTCGTATAAACCGAAACTTCCTTCACCAAGAGAAGCACTTGGAAGCATTCCCAGAGAACCGGTAATCATCGAGGCCTCATCGGAGAGGATATCTCCGAACATATTTCCACAAAGAATAACATCAAACTGCCGGGGATTCTTCACAAGCTGCATAGCACCGTTGTCAACGTACATGTGATTAAGTTCAACTTCAGGGTACTCCTTTGCTACACCGGTAACCACTTCCCGCCAGAGTACCATGGATGTAAGAACGTTGGCCTTATCAATAGAAGTTAACTTGCCCTTACGCTGTTTCGCCGCTTTAAAAGCAATATGGGCAATCTTTTCTATTTCAGACTTTGTATAGACCAGGGTATCAAGAGCTCTATCCCCCTCCCTCATCTTGGGAATTCCAAAGTAGATTCCCCCTGTAAGTTCCCGAACTACCAGCAAATCCATCCCCCCATGAAGAATTTCTTCTTTTAAGGGAGATGCCGCTGTAAGCTGAGGAAAAATAATAGCGGGTCTCAGATTCGCAAAAAGACCTAACTCTTTTCTGATTGGAAGGAGTCCGGCCCGTTCAGGCTGCTGTTCCGGAGGTAGATTCTCCCAGGCTGGACCTCCAATTGAACCAAGAAGGACAGCATCTGAGTTTTTACATAATTTCAGAGTAGACTCAGGGAGGGCTTCCCTATGGTTATCAATGGCAATTCCACCGAAATCAGCCTCCTGTGTGGTACAGGAAATGTTAGAAACACCCTTAATCCTATCTAAAACTTTCAAAGCCTCTGCCATCACTTCGGGCCCAATTCCGTCTCCTGGTAATACGGCAATATTATAATTATTCCCCATTTAAAAACTCCTGAGTAAATTTGAATCTATTTTTACGTGCAAAGGCTATGGTATTTCCCTTTTTAAGTCAACCAAAACCGAATGAGCTTTTTGCGCTGTATCTCATTTTCTACTTTCAAAATACTTCTTCTCTAATATATTGGCTATAGACTGGCGCAAAGCAAGATAAAATGGGCGACACGAAGTGTCGGGGACCCATTCTTAGTCGAAAAAGCCAAAAACAAG
>JAUVLL010000322.1 GCA_030600745.1 Spirochaetaceae bacterium
GGATTTTGCTTATGACATCTCTTGTCTTTGATCTACAGAATATATCGACAGACCATGGAGTGGTGATTGCAGAGTCAACTACAGGCAGAATGGGGGATAGTATAAATTTCGAAGCCAGTTATGATACAGCCCTTTTTCAGGGTTTGGAATTTACAGTTATGGAGCGCCGGGTTGGATGGATTCTTGCAAAACTCAACAATGGAGATATTACCTGGATAGAAGAAAAGGATTGCAGGATTATTGAAGAACTTTCTTCCTGATAGTCCTGTAGAGATGTATAACCCCGTAGAGACGCAAGATCTTGCGCCTTTACTCCTATGTCTATTGAGCATGTGTTAGAGATGGGCGGGACAATTCCGTCAGTCGAATAAAAACATTGGTGTATCCCGTATATACAAAAAAACCGGTACAAGCGGACGTTCTGAGTTGAAATTCATATTTCGCCGTTCCAAAAATAAAGAGGGAAACGGGAGGAAGGAGACTGGTGGGAAAAAATCATAGAAGATATCTAATCTTCCGGTCTCCTTCCTTCGGTCGTATGTTTCCTACATCAAATGCAGATAAATCGCCAGAAAGAGCAGAATGCTGCCTCCCAGAACAAAAAGATGCCATACAGCATGGTGGAACGGCATCTTTTTCATCCCATAGACTATGGTTCCCAGTGTATAGGATAAACCTCCGCTAACCATAAGAATAATGAATGGTGTAGTAACTGTCTGCATAATAGGTTTTAGAATAAATATCGCCATCCAGCCCATAATTATATAAAACAGAACATGCAGGATACCATATCGATCCCAGAAAAATAGTGTAAACGTAATTCCAATAATGGTCAGGGCCCATTCTATACCAAAAATTGTCCATCCTGCTGTTCCCCCAATAGTAAGAAGCACCGGTGTATACGTACCGGCAATAAGGAAGTAGATAGTGGAGTGATCCATTATTCTTAGTATCCTCTTAACCACAGGCCCTTTGGACAGATGATAGAATGTGGAAGATGAATAGAGCAGTATCATTGAAAATCCGAAGATAAGCACTCCTGTAAGAGATACCTGAGAATCAGTGGTTGTTACTTTAAAAACCATTATAACTATTGCAGCGATACTTAGAAGAATCCCCAGCCCGTGAGTTCCTGCATTGGCAAGTTCCTCATGCCTGTTGTTATACTGATGCAGTGTAATATTATCTACTAGCCATGTTTCGAAATTTTTGTTTTTCATTGTTATAGAGTACCTCCGGAAGAGACTTGTTTATGTTGTATATCTTTTTGTTTAATAAAAGCAATATGAAAACCGAACCGTTAAGGATAGTAGTGGAAATCCCGCACCGTGGATGTTTGTATCCCAGGGGACGCAGATTTGCGTCCCCTACAGGATCCAAAACAGAATGTTATCTATGCAATCAATCCGGGAGGAATTGCAACGGATAGCCTGGCCTGAGCGTAGCGAGGGAAACGGCCAAAAAATAAAACCTATAATAGCAAAAAAAGTGATTTTCTCCATGATCACTAATACATAAATAATTGATCTATAAGTAGTAAAAAATTATTTTTGCTGAACTGTCCCTGTAATAAGGATTCAACTGTTTTTTTAAAATCATCCTTCAAAACTAGAGATTTTCTTCAATCCTGATATTGTATTCGATGGATAATCAGTATATTCTCGGTATATAAATTTTACCATTATCGGGAGGGATTTGGTGAAGAACAAAAATTCTCTGTCACCCCTGGGAAGAAAAATATTCCTGGATAGATATGCTTTGAAAGATGCAAAAAAGGAAACTCTTGCAGTAGATGACATTGTTGTAGTTGTTGTTAATAAAGTTACAGGCCAGCGTGAAATAGGCAAAGTTACAGCTATAAACGGCAATACAGTAAATGTAGAGCTGGAAGACGGCAACAAGCAGGAGTTATCCATTGAACAGCTGGATAAGCCTATAGAGACCGATCCCTCTATGATGATTGATAGAGTTGCTGCAGCCCTCGGAATGAGTGAAACTGAGGATATGAGATCTGAATGGACGGGTAATTTTAAGTGGCTTCTGGATGACTGGCGTTTTGTACCTGCCGGCAGGATACTTACAGGTGCCGGTACAGATCAAAATCTGACATTTTATAATTGTTATGTAATTCCATCACCTACTGACAGCAGAGGTGGTATTATGGAAACTCTCGGGTTTATGACAGAGATAATGTCCCGGGGCGGAGGTGTTGGGATAAACCTCTCCTCCTTACGACCCCATCATGCCTATGTTAAGGGTGTGAACGGCCGGTCCAGTGGTTCTGTTTCCTGGGGAGCTCTCTACAGTTATGTAACTGGTTTAATCGAACAGGGCGGCAGCAGGAGAGGCGCATTGATGCTGATCCTTAATGATTCACATCCTGATATTATGGACTTTATAAGTAGTAAAAGGGAGATGGGAAAAATAACCAATGCCAATATCTCTGTTGCTGTCAGTGATGCTTTTATGGAAGCTGTAAAGGCTGATAGTGACTGGGACCTTGTATTTCCGGATACCAATGATCCCGACTATGATAAATTATGGAAAGGGGATCTGGCTGTATGGAAGAAAGCCGATAAACCGGTAATAATATATAAGACTGTAAAAGCCCGGGAAATCTGGGATGCTATAATTGAAAGTGCATGGTCCAGCGCAGAACCGGGTATTTTTTTTGTAGACAGGTACAACAAGATGAGTAACTCCTGGTACTACTCTACAATTCAGTGTACAAATCCCTGTGGTGAACAGGGGCTCCCTCCATGGGGGGTATGCAACCTTGGTGCCCTCAATCTTTCCAGATTTGTAGATAACGGCAGTGTTGACTGGGACTCTCTTCGCAAAGGGGTTCGTTATGCCGTCCGTTTCCTTGATAATATTATTGATACAACACCCTACTTTTTTGAAGTTAATAAAGAACAGCAGATGTCTGAACGGCGAATAGGCCTGGGGACTATGGGTCTTGCAGAGATGATGATCCACCTGAAAATACGTTATGGCAGTGAAGAATCTGAAAAGTTTATTGATAAGCTGTATAAATTTATTGCAGTCGAATCATACCTGGCCAGCTGTGATTATGCAGAGGAGAAGGGCAGCTTTCCATTACTCGATGCTGATAAATATCTTAAAAGTGGATTTATGAAGGGAATGCCCAAAGAGGTTTGCAGCAGGATAAAGGAGAAGGGAATAAGAAATGTTACCCTGTTAACCCAGGCACCTACAGGAACAACCGGAACAATGGTTGGAACCTCTACAGGTATTGAACCCTATTATTTCTGGGAATGGGAACGAAAAGGCAGAATGGGCTCCCATACCGAACGGGTACCTGTTTATGAGGAATGGAAAAAAACATCAGGGGACAAAAAACTACCCGATTATTTTGTAACAGCAATGGATCTTTCTCCTGAAGACCATGTAAAGGTTCAGGCTGCAATTCAGAAGTGGGTGGATTCCAGTATTTCTAAAACAAGTAATACTCCAAATCACTACTCTATAAGCCAGACAAAAGATCTGT
>JAUVLL010000019.1 GCA_030600745.1 Spirochaetaceae bacterium
ATACTAAAAAGGTTCCCTTTTCAGTATGTCAAGATCAATCTCACAACAGGTAGCAGGCATCTGTATTCCCCAGTTTTCAAGAACCTGAGGGGAAACTTCACCAAAAATACCAACATTTTCCCCGTTATATATGATCTGAGCAGATCTGCCCTTAATAAATCGGGGATCATCCAATTCCACCAGTTCATACTCTTTATTAAGATAATAGAAAATTGCAGAAACATTACTGCTTACCTGATTAAATCCTTCATTCCTGTCTGCACTCATAAACCCAAGAGCATTCTTCGTAACCGTACCGGAATTATCCTCAAAATCAAGAAAGGCAACCTTTCCGATTTCAAAGATATTATGAGGATAAACCGCATTACCTGAAACTGATTCAGAATTTAACATTGATGGTATTATACTCCCTCTGACATATTCATAGTTTTCAGTCATGGGATTTAAGATCTGTATAAGCTTATCACCTGTTATATCCATTCTTTCAATATAGTCCTTATGGGAACCAAGATAATTATAGATCATCTCCTGAAAACCCAGCCCTATAAGAATATCCTTTGCTCCTCTGGCAAATTCCTCCTCGGGACTTATCCTTCCCACTGTAGAATCTGAAGGCATAATCGGATCAAAACTGTCCATTCCCCGACCCATCATAATATCTTCAATAATATCAACAGAATGAAGGAAATCATTCCTGTATTCCGGAACCTTAATTCTAATTTCATCACCTTCGATACTGGTTGTTATTCCCATACGATTCAGGGCGTTTTTCATCTGATCTGTGGATAAATCTGAACCAAGTAGTTTTCTGGCGTAGTTGGTGTTTGCAGATATATCTTTTTGAAAATAATAAGGGGTCGTTATATTTGCTCCAAACTCTGTATCGTAAGAATATTCTACTCTTACAGGAAGGATAGTAAATCCATTATCCGCAAGATCACATGCCACAATTGAAGCTGTCAAAATAAGTGAAGGGAGATCAGTACCTGTTAACTCAATAAAAAGATTTTCATCCCCGACCTCTACTACACCAATCTCAGAGCTGTTTATTACAGGAGGGAAACTCAATACTTTTCCATTAACATCTGTAATAAATGGATATTTTGTATCCTTTTCAACAATATGACCAAATTCCAGCCCTTTAGGATGCTCTTTAATTATCTCCCGCAGTGATAATTCTTTATCCATTCCAAGAGCTACAAATTTTGTTTTATCAGGATCTGCAGCTTTATATATAACAGGATAATTAAACAGATCACTCCTATAAACTCCCATTGCTATCGATTTCCGTTTACGCCCATAATTCCAGCATAATTTTTCCTGAGTTTGTATAAGATCCTTCAAAGTAGAATCATCGATAGCTTTCCCGGTAACAGCAAAGGCAGCCATAAAAGGTCTTGTAGCCCTTATACCAGGATCAACTTTAACAACTCTCTCTCCAGCATCAATTGTATTTCCCAGGTTAGAAAAAAAGTTATACTCAGTACTATTTACACCCTCATAAACCCTAAGCTGCCGGGCAAGACCGGCTGTAGACCACAGATCCGGTCTGTTTGTATCGTTAAGCTCTATCTTTAAAATACCTTCAACATTATCAACACCATCCAGCTCCGCTTTTGCACATGGCAGAACTGCTTCAAGCTCATCATCAGTATATGATTTTCCAATTAAACCATAGAATTTTTCGCGGTTAACTTCAATTTTAGGCATAATTACCTGCTCCTTCTAAGTCGTACATTTTCGATATTCGGTGAAAAGAGTTCACGAAGGTCATTAAGACCAAGATGCATAAGAGCCATTCTGTCAATTCCCAGACCCCAGGCAAGTACAGGAACATCAATTCCCATAGCTTTTGTAACCTCAGGACGGAAAATACCGCTGCCCCCAAGCTCAAACCAACCAAGGACAGGGTGTTTAATATGAACTTCTATTGAAGGTTCTGTAAAAGGAAAGTAACCAGGAACATATTTAACCTCTTCTGCACCGGCAATTTCCTCTGCAAACATTTTTAGAAGACCTAATAATGTTCGAAGGTTTACATCTTCACCAAGAACAATACCCTCAGTCTGATAAAAATCTGCACCATGAGTAGCATCCACCTGATCATACCTGAAACATCGTGCCACCCCAAAATATTTACCTGGTATTTTAGCCTTATGAAGCTGCTTTGCTGACAAAACTGTACCCTGGCTCCGAAGAACCTGTCTTCGGGTAAAATCCTGATCAAACTTATAACCCCAGCCACGGCTTCCTGTTTCCCAACCGCTTTCATGGGTTTCAGCGACCTGGTCTAACCATGGTTGTTCAATTTCTTTAGCAGAAGCAGCGTTTTTCAAGTAATAAACATCATGAATATCCCTGGCACTGTGAAACTGCGGCATAAACAGAGCATCTCCATTCCAGAACTCAGTCTCAACCAAAGGACCGTCAAACTCTTCAAAACCCAATGAAGAAAGCTTATCTTTTACCCACTGAAGATACTGGCTGTATGGATTTCTTCTTCCTAATAAAACCCTGTTTGGTGGTGTATTAATATTATATTCCCGAAACTCCTTACCTTTCCAACTACCTGTAGATAGCATTTCCGGTGTAAGGCCACCAATTTCCTCACCTGTAAGACCCTGCTTTAGAAGAAGATTACGTACTTTATCGCCATCATCCGTAAGTTCATATACAAGGTCTTCTCTTTCAATAATTTTAAACGGAGATGCTGATGCCCCCCGTTTTTTACTGTTAGCCTTCATAACGATGAGTTCATCAGGTGTAAAATCAGATTCATCAAGAATCCCATCCTCTAACCCTTTGGATAAAAGTGCCTCCAGAATGGTAATTCTGGCAGGCAGATCTTTATCTGTGACCTCTACATTTTTATCCTCATCCATTCTAAGAACACCTTCTTTGGAAAGCTGTCCAAATGCAGAACCTACATCCTTATTTTCAAGTTCAAGCTCACCAGCAATTGCAGGCATCTTCATAGGACCTTTATCTTTTAAAAGATTGATAATTCTTACTTCAGGTGTACCCAAAGAGACATAATCCCTACCTGTTCCTGTGATCTCATAGAGAGTCCGCAAATATCTGCTCATTTCTGCAATATAAGCTTTAGCAGAAAGCCAGCTGAAAGCCTGGTTACACTGCCCAAGTTTGTAAAACAGTTCCGTGGTTATGCGTTCTGTTGTAATTTTCTCGTTCCTGGCAACATGTCTCAATAACCTGATCTCCAGGGGATGAAGACTTTTTAAATCATAATCCATTGCTTACTCCTATAAATGATAAAAAAGAATTCCATTCCAACTCACCATGATATCTCATGTTTTTTTTATCATTCCTCCCAATATTTTATAAGTACTGTAAATTCAGAACACAGCACCACACTTTAGTATTTATTTTAAATATGTTTAAATGCAATTGCCAATAGTGTAAAGGGTTACAGGAGAAAAGTCATGAGCCTTCTGATAAAAAATGCAGTAATCAACAACTTAACTACAGATGTTTTGATATCTGACGGACGAATTATTAAAATTGCACAGAATATTGATGTTCCCTCAGAAACACTAATTGATGCAGCTGGTAAATATATTGTTCCTTC
The DNA here is from genome assembly GCA_030600745.1 of Spirochaetaceae bacterium. GTDB lineage: Bacteria > Spirochaetota > Spirochaetia > B11-G9 > B11-G9 > JAJRQE01. The sequence goes on from JAUVLL010000019.1 coordinate 3,590, forward strand.
CTTAAAAAATGGGCATACCCATTCAGGTATGACCCTATTACGAGGATATGCAGATGATATGAAGCTTCAGCCATGGCTTGAAGAGAAAATATGGCCTGCAGAAGCAAAATTAACTCCTGACGCTATATACTGGGGGACAAGAGCAGCCGCACTGGAAATGATAAAATCCGGTACAACTTTTTGTAATGATATGTATTTTAATTTTGAAATGAGCCAGAAAGCATATATAGACTCTGGTATAAAATCTGCTTCCGGTCCTGCTTTATTCGATTTTTTTGACCCTGTAAAAGCTCAGGATATGAAAGCCAGCTGCAATAGTGCCATTGAAAATACAGATATATCACAAAACAACAGCTTATCCCTTGCTGCTCACTCTATATACACCCTCTCAAGAAAAAGTCTGGAATGGATTGCTGATCTGGCAGCCTCAAAGAAGATTCCTGTCCATATCCACCTTTCAGAAACAGAAAAGGAAGTAGCTGAGTGTATTACAAGATATGGAATAAGACCTGCAAAACTGTTAAGGGAAACAGGATTACTTGATATCAGTCTTATAGCTGCACACACAATATGGCTGGATGATTATGAAATAGATCTACTGGCCGAACATAATGTTACAGTTGTTCATAATCCTGTTTCAAATATGAAAATTGCAACCGGAGGAGTTTTCCCTTACAGTAAATTTAAAGAACGAGGTATCAGAATGATGCTGGGTACTGATGGCTGCTCATCCAACAACAGCCTGGATATGTTCGAAGATATGAAGGTTGCTGCTCTTCTGCAAAAATTCCATACTAATGACCCTGAAATAATGAAGGCGAAAGAAATTTTTGATACTGCGATTGGAAATGAAGCATCTGTCTTCCCTCAATTGTCTTCACAGATTAAAGAAGGATCACATGCAGATTGCCTTCTTCTGGACCAGAACACTCCGGAACTGGTTCCATCATACAATCTTATATCCAACCTTGTATATTCAGCAAATGGAAGCTGTGTTGATACTGTAATCTGTAATGGAAAAATTTTGATGGAGCACAGAAGAGTTAATGATGAGGAAGAGATTATAGAACGGATACAATCGATTTCAGAAGAACTCTATGGATAAAAAACAATTTACTAACTCAGTATCCCTGTACAACGCCCATACCTGTATCAACCCTTAAGTCAACTCCTGTTATTCCACTGGAAAGTGGTGAAAGTAGAAAGAGAACTGAATTGGCAACCTCAAGAGGATCTACAAGACGGGATAGGGGTGAAGAACTTATATATCTTTCAACCCCACCAGGCCAGTCTTCATCAATTCCCGGAGTATTTAGAAGCCCGGGAGATACACTATTTACTCTTATACCAACCCCCCCAAGTTCCAACGCTGCAGACCGGGTGTATTGAATGAGACCTCCCTTGGAAGCCGCATAATGACTGTGATTTAACGCAGGGAGAGTCCCTTCTATGGAAGCTATATTTACTATTGAAGGTTGGATTGATGGGTTCTTTATATAAAGTTCCCTAAAGGCTTTTATACAAAGATGAGGAGTTCTAAGATTGATATCTAAAACAGCATCCCATTCTTCCTCATCAAGTTTCTCAAATGGAACAACCCCCTGAAGACCAGCATTATTAACTAAAAAATCCAGAGTTGTATATTGCTCTTCAATTTCACTGAATATTTTTATAATATCTGAAGGAGAGGAAATATCTCCGGTAATAACAATTGATTCTCCAGACAGAGTTTGCTGGAATTCAATCAACTTTGCTTTTTTTGTTTCCCTGCCTTGTAATACTATTCTGCATCCTGCTTTACTCAAAGTAGTAGCCATAATCCTGCCCAAATTACCAGCTGCACCTGTTATTAATACACTTTTGCTGTCTACTTTCCAGATATCCATAATCATCTCCTATAATCGCTTTCGAGCACTTTCCATAGATCTACACGAATAGATTTTATCTATATTCAATCCATGGAAAGTCTCTGTCGCTGAATGATAAAAATGACCTATATTCATATAAAAATAATAATTCATCCCATTTTTATCATTCCTCCTATTCTCTCGTTAAAGAAATTATTAAATCCCTATTTTCAGGATACATTTTAATAATCTTTTCCCGGGAATGAATTTTTAAATCATCAAAGATAAAGCCTGGTATCATTGTTGTTCCAATAAGAGCAAATTCTCCACCTGTCACAATTCTGGAACCCTGAATAACACCTGCAGGTACAATATACTGAGGGAGCTCCCCTTGTAAAATATCATTACCCATGATTATCTGCCGTACCTCACCATTTTTATAAAAAAGACTTAATTCGAAAGGATCTCCCAAATAAAAATGGTATATTTCAGTAGTAGAAAGTGTATGTAAAGCTGAGAATCCTTTAAAAGAGTTAACAAGAAGAAAATATATAGCTGTCCCTGAAGGTCTTCCCTCAATATCATTATCAGATATCCAGGTTTGTCTATAATACCCACCCTCATCAGCAAGAGGAATGAGATTAAGTTTTTTTATTATTTCTTCCGGTCCCATAGATTTAAGTTCCTTGATCTGATCTATAAAAGAAATAATCTGAATTAGTTTTCTTTTACTGATTTAATTCCACATTGTAAGAATTTTTCTAACAAGGGCAATAAAATTATCCCTAACCCTGGCCGCAGTTTCCATAACCTCTGCATGGTCAAGGGGCTGATCAAGAACTCCTGCGGCCATATTTGTTATACATGATATTCCTAAAATATCCATACCGGCATGAGCTGCAACTAATACTTCCGGTGCAGTAGACATACCGACTGCATCTGCTCCGACAATACCAAGCATCCTTATCTCGGCTGGAGTTTCATAGTTAGGTCCACCCATAAAACCGTAGACACCCTCCCGGAGAGGTATTCCGAGAGATTTACCTGCTTCTTTTGCCATTTTTCGAAGAGATTTTTTATAAGCATCTGTCATATCAGGAAACCTGGGACCAAACTCATCAAAATTTGCCCCTCTTAGAGGACCATTTACATCAAATTTAATATGATCGGAAATAAGCATTAGATCTCCCGGATCGTAGTTTTTATTGACTCCTCCGGAAGCATTTGTAACAAGGAATTTATTGATACCAAGAAGTTTCATGACTCTAACAGGAAATACAACGGTGTCATAGGAATAACCTTCATAGTAATGAAAACGTCCCTGCATGACCAGAACTTTTTTACCTTCAAGGGTTCCTGCAACAAGTTGTCCCGCATGACCTTCAACCGTTGATTTAGGAAAACCTGGAATATCCTCATACTTGATTATTGTCGGATTCTCAACCTCATCTCCAAGAACTCCAAGCCCGGAGCCCAGAACCATTCCTATTTCAGGTTTAAAATCCAGTTTTCCACTAATATAATCTGATGTCTTTTTTAAAGCTGTCATTCTTTCACCCATAGTATAACTCCTGTTATTTCATTGTAGCTATGATATCCTAACTACGCAAGATAAAAAAAACCGGACTTTAAGTCCGGTTTTTTTAATTAGTAAACTAAGGTTAGTATTAACCTTCGTAACCTGCTTCTGCACGGGATGCAGGAGCTACAACTTTACCTGATTTAAGATCAGCAGTTGCTTTGTCAACAGCGTCTTTAACTACGCCGGGAATTATGTTATTCCAGTTATGGTAAGGAGCAATACCTGTGGCACCTTCGTTGATACCGAATACTTTGTTATCTCCACCAACAAACTTACCATCTACAACATCTTTAATTGTAAGATATGAAGCCTGTGTTATACCCTTTACAGCTGATGTAATAATTGCATCAGGAGCAACTGCATACTGGTCAACATCTACACCGATACCTGCAATACCTGCTTCGTCAGCAGCATTGAGAGCACCAAGACCTGTAAGTCCGGCAATCTGGAAGATGATGTCAGCACCCTGCTCGATCATTGCAAGTGCAGATTCTTTTCCCTTTGCCTGGTCTGTGAATGTACCTGTTACTACACTAAGAACTGTACAGTCAGGGTTAACTGATTTTACACCTGCATAAAATCCAGCCTGAAATCTCTCTACAGGGGGTATATCCATACCAAGAACCATACCAACAACATTATCATCGTTAAGTCTGTCAGAAACAGAAGCGTGTTCTTTGGTAAGAAGACCTGCTACAACACCTGCAATATATCCTGATTCCTGTTCTTTGAAGAGAAGACCCTGCACATTCTTCGGAGCGCTTGATGGATCAATCCAGACATCGATACCTGCAAATGCAGTATCAGGGTTGTTAGCTGCAGCTTCAAGTAATGCATCAGCCATTAGAAAACCTACACCAAAAACAACCTCTGCACCATCCTCTGCAAGACCCGAAAGGTTAGGAACATAGTCAGTCTGCTGTTTTGATTCTACAACTCTGGCATCCAGATTAAAATCTACAGCAGCATCTTTAAGTCCCTGAAAGGAACCGTCATTGAAAGATTTATCTCCAAGCCCACCTGTATCTGTTGCCATGGCAACAATAGGTTTAGCCACTGGAGCTGCTTCAACAACTTCTTCTTTTTTCTTACATGAAGAAAATACTACACCAAAAACAAGTGTAACAACAATCAACAGTGTAAGAGTTTTAAAAACTTTATTCATCCTTTTCCTCCTAAAAAATTTTCCTATATATACTAAACTCTCATACGAGAATTTCAGTTAACAAAAGTAATTCCCTTTTTAACCATCTTCCCTTTCAATCATGAAGTCAATACCATCAGCCCTGGGAGGTCTGGATTTTTTCACCAAACCTGCGACTGCAATAACTGTTGCAATATAAGGGAATATAATAAAGATTTCAGCCGGTATGGGCAGTACCTTAAATATCTGCATACGAATCTGAAATGCATCTGCAAAACCAAAAAACAGAGCTGCAGCAAAAGAGCCTAATGCTGTCCATCCTCCTGAAATCATAGCTGCCAGGGCAATAAACCCCCGTCCGTTTGACATTCCTTCTGTAAAGGATACAGCATTCTCAATTGAAAGATAAGCCCCTGCGAGACCGGAGAATAATCCGGATATAACAACTCCAAGATATCGCATTTTATAAACCGAAACACCTATGGTCTCAAGTGCCAAAGGATGCTCGCCGGCAGCCCTCAAATGAAGACCTACCTTCGTCTTTTTAAGAAAGAACAAGGCTCCAACTATAAGAATAAACGACATATATATAATAGGAGTCTGATTAAAAAACATTGGACCCAAAACAGGTATCTTTGAAAGTCCGGGAATAGCAAATTGATAACCGCCAAGTCCAACAGGAATAGGATCTGTTGTTCCAGGGTGACCAAAAAAGAGCACCATAAGATACCTTACAATTCCAAAGCTTAATATGTTTAAAACTGCTCCGGAAACTACATGATCGAGGTGAAAAGTTACAGTGGCTACGGCATGAACCAGGGAAAAGATACCCCCCGCTGCAACACCGCCAACAAGGCCAAGCCATGGATTTCCTGTATAGTAGGCAATGATAACAGCAAAAAATGCGCCCATAATCATCATACCTTCCATAGCAATGTTAACTATCCCGGATTTTTCACATATTGTCGCACCCACAGCTGCAAGAGTTATAGGTGTCGAAAGTCTTATGGTTGCAACCAGAAGGTCGGTATTGAAAATAGCAAAAAAAGCTTCCATTATTTTGCACCTCCCGATTTTTTTATCCTTGTTCCAAGTTTCCGTTTAATCCTGTTTCCCAGCCAGGAATAGATGTATCTGGCAACAATAAGAAAAAGCATTATTCCTTTGATAATCTCTACAATGGAGTTGGGTATCTGAGTAGTCCTTGTCATATACTGGCCTCCGGCATCAAGAACACCCCAGAGAAGAGCTGTAAATATAACTCCAATGGGATGATTTGCAGCAAGAAGGGCTACCGAAATACCATTCCAACCATAACCTGCATTTAAATTTTCATACATTTTATGATCAAGTCCCACGACCTGTGTAACACCTGCGAAGCCGGCAAGGAATCCGGCAAATAAAAGTGCAATAAATATGTTTTTACCAACACTGATCCCCTGACCTCTTGCAGCATCTTTATTCTGTCCGATTGCTCTTATCTCATATCCAAAAGTTGTTTTGTAAAGGATATAGTTTACAAGTAATGCCATACCAATACCTATTAAAATACCTATATGTACACGATAGTTAGCAGAAGGGAAAATAGATTTGAACCTCATTAGCCAGTTAGTATCCAGGATAGGATCGGTAACATAAGGATGAAGCCCTGCACTGTCGCCTCCCATTCCTCTTACAAAAATTGATGACAAATATTTTGCTATATGGGCAAACATCATGGTTGTAATAACTTCATGGGCCCCGGTTTTTACCTTTAACAGAGCAGGTATAAAGTTATATGCAGCTGCAAGCAGCCCTCCTATTATAAAAATAAGGAAAAGGGAAAGCACCGGCGGCAGATTAAATGTTATCCCCAGGAAAGTAGCAACCATTGCACCGATGTAGTACTGACCCTCGGCACCTATATTGAAGAGCCCGGCTTTAAAAGCAAATGCAATGGAAAGCCCTGTAAACACCAGAGGTGTTGCATTAAGAATCGAAATACTCCAGTTCTTTACAAATCCACCGTAAAACAGAGCTTTGTAGGCTTTTATTGGATCATACCCGGTTAATGCCATTATAATGGCGCCGATAATTATAGCGGAAGACATACCTATCAGAGGTATAAGCAGATTCTTCAGAAGGGGAATTATGTCGCTCTTTACAGTCTTCAAATCAGTAGCTAATAAACGGTATAGATAATAAATTATCAACGCCAGCAATATGAAAAAGAAGCCGGAGAAGATGGACGAAAAATACATCACTATTCCAACAATCCCCGATATCACAGCAAGAACATAAAAAACCGGTTTAAGTTTTGTTATCTGCATGATTACTCCTTCTTCCCGCCGGTCATATAAAAACCAACTTCCTTATCTGTTGTTTCTTCCGGAACAAATTCTTTTACAATTTTACCTTCGTACAGAACCAATATTCTATCCGACAGAGAAAAAATCTCTTCCAGCTCCAGTGAAATAAGGAGTATTCCGACATTTCTGTCACGCATCTTAAGAATCTGTGAGTGAATATACTCGATTGCCCCCACATCCAGCCCTCTTGTGGGCTGGGCCACCAGTAGAAAATCAGGGTTTCTTGAAAACTCTCTTGCGAGAATTACTTTCTGCTGATTTCCTCCCGACAAATTTCCGGCAGGTATATCAACACCGGGAGTTCGGATATCAAAATCTTTTACCATTTTCTCAGAATAATTATGGATTACATCCAGCGCAAGATTTATACCATGAACATAAGGTTTTTCATCGTGAAACCCCAATACCATATTTTCAGAAATAGTCATGGGAAGAATCAGTCCAAAACGATGACGGTCTGCCGGAACATTTGAAATACTTTTATTTCGTCGTTGTTTGGTTGTAAGTTCCGAAATATCTTCACCTTTATAGTAAATCCGGCCACTTTCTAATTTGCAAAGCCCCATAAGTACTTCTGCAAGTTCGGTTTGCCCATTACCATCAACACCTGCAATACCGACAATCTCTCCGGGACGAACATTGAGGGACAGACCATCCAGAGCATTAATACCCTTTTCATTTTTAACAATAACATTTTCCAAGTTGAATATAGAATCCCCGGTTACTTCTTTCTTCTCCTTATGTACAGTAAGTACTACTTCACGTCCAACCATAAGATTCGCAAGATCTTCTTTAGTTACATCCTTAGTATTTCTTAAACCTTCACATTTACCCCGGCGAAGAATGTAGACTCTGTCAGAAATTGCCTTAACCTCTTCCAGTTTATGGGTAATTATAATCATGGAGACACCCGAATCTCTGAGTTTCTTTATTACTAGAAAAAGCTGATCGACTTCATGAGGTGTAAGTACTGCGGTTGGTTCATCAAGAATTAATATTCTGGCTTTTCTGTACAAGGCTTTTAAGATCTCTACCCTCTGCTGTAAACCAACAGACAGGCTCTCTATTATGGCATCCGGCTCTACTTCAAGATGATATTTTTCAGATAGTTCTGCAACTTCTTTTCGGGCAGACTTGTAATCGATAATTCCCGCCTTACCAGGCTCACTGCCAAGAATTATATTTTCTGTTACAGATAGATTGTCTACCAGCATAAAATGCTGATGGACCATGCCAAGTCCTTTCTCTATCGCATCCTTAGGCGATGAAAACTCTACCTCTTCATCATTAAGAATAATCTTCCCTGCAGAAGGTCTATACAAACCGTAAAGCACATTCATCAGGGTAGATTTTCCTGCTCCGTTCTCACCAAGTAAAGAAATAATCTCTCCCTCTTTTAGCTGGATACTTACATCTTCATTGGCAAGTACATTGGGAAACTGCTTGGAAATATGCTGCATCTCCAGCACTATCCTGTCTTCTTTCACAGTACTCATATAAATTCCTTTTTTTAGAACTGAACAAACCAGCTATAGCTGTTCGAATTTACACTAACCAGTATAATCTACCTGTCAGGAAAGTCAATTGTTTTGTTAAATTTTTAACACTATTCCACAGGGTCTGTCATAACAAATTCAACCCGTCGGTTCTTCCACCAGACAGTTTTATCTGTAACTGATACGATTGGGAATTGACCACCGAAAGCTTCTGTGCTGATTTTGGACGAAGGCATGCCTCTATCTATTAGAGCACTTTTTACTGTATCAGCTCTTCTGGCAGTTAAAGGAAAAAGAATCTTCTCTTCCTTATCTTCCCTGGGACCATCCAGATAAATATTCAGTGCATGTCCCTCAAGGACAAGTCCGTAGGCAGGATACTTTCGATAGATTGCTGTCACCCTGTCCAGAGAATCATTGTTTCCTGCAAGCTGACCGGCTCCGGCAGAATCCAGTGCATATCTGTAGGCCCCAAAAATAATATTTGGTACAGAAAGGTATTTTTTTCCATCCTTTATTACAAGAAGAATATCCAGTGGTATAGCTTTTTCGAAAACAGACTCATTCCCACCAGCATCGAAAACTGTTAGCTTTAGAACAAAATCAGGGTTATCAAATGAAATAGGAACACCACCATTGGGTTCAGCACTATTCCATATTATATCTCCGGACGGATCGCCCTCACCCGAATAACTTCGTAGAACATCTCCATCTGTATTAAGAACATCCATAGACCAGTAATTGATTTCAGTATTATCCAGGACCTTAAGAGTTACATAGACCTCACCTTCAATATCTCCATTGCTGGCTGCAAAAGGATTGGCCACAACATCAATAAATATTTGAGGAGGCGTAACATCAAGAACAAAGCTGTCTGAAACTGCTTCTACGCTGAAACCTTTCTGATAATTTGTAGAAAGTCTTACTCTATAACTGCCCTCTTCTGCAGGAATGATTTTTCCATCTTCGCTAACAGCAGTTCCATCCCAGATAATTTCCGGTGGAAGAACATCAAATCCCCGGATATCTCTTACAATGTTTCCATCTGTATTAAGAATATCGAGTTTCCAGCTTTCCAAATTATCATACTGACTGGAATCCACAAGAACAATCAGATCATCACTTGCTCCATCACTGTCAGGCGAAAAGCCCTTTACGGTTCTTAGAGCAAGATCAACAGGAGCTCTGTTAACTGTCAGAGCCTGCGGATCAATTAAGGTACTGTTCCCGGCAGCATCTGTAAATACTGCAAGTACTGAATAAATTCCATCCGGAGCTGATACTCCGTCCAAATAAGTTCCATCCCATACAATAAGAGATGTTGTTTCATTAGAACCGGTTGAGACTATCTCCCCACCCTGGTTATCCAGAATGCTTCCTTCCCAGGTAACCTTTCCATCAGATTTAAAGCGAATTTCCACCTGATCTTTAAGGCCGTCCCCGTTTGGTGAAAATACCGGATTGGTGACAGACACAGAAATCTCCGGTGCAGTAACATCAATTATAAAAGGTTCCAATGCAGTCGGCTTGTTACCGTTTTCATAATAAACCTTACAGATAAAACTGTAGTTTCCTTCCGGCATTGGATTACCATCAGAATCAGTTCCATTAAAAGAACCTTCCTCAGGAACTGCTCCATCACCTGATACCTGCCAGTAAACAGTAGAGTTTTCATGGCGTATCTGCCATTCCCAGGATTCTACCCCCTCTTTTTCATACAGATCCAGATAAACTGTCATGGAATCCTTCACTCCATCGCCGTTAGGAGAAATTGCAGGATTATCGATTAAAATGGCAATTGGTGTAATTGTTAAGTCCAGGATAATACCTTCCAATAGAATGGTATCAGATTCATTACCGGCTTCATCTTTCGACGAAAGAGTATATGAATAGGTCCCAGCTGATACCGGAACGCCGGAATCATCCAAACCGTCCCATACTGCCTTACCGGGAGTTCCATTCTTCCAGGAAAATGATTTAACACTATTATCGTTATCATCCAGAATAACAGCTTCCCAGAGAGCTTCTTCTGTAGCCTGGGTATGACTGATCTCAATACTGTCCATGGAACCATCCCCGTTGGGAGAAAAAATAAGATCTGCAGGTTTAACTATTATAGCCTCCGGTTTCCGGACATCTACTACAAAATCATCTACATCTATATCCTTCCTGTTCTTTGAGGAATCTATAACCCATAGTTTTACATTATACACACCGTCGGAAACCGTATCACCATTCTGATTTGTTCCATCCCAGGAGATACTCCTGTCCAGGGTAAACTCACTGTAACCCCGGAAAATAGAAGAAAACCATCCTATATCCGATTTTTCAGTCTCCACTACTTCTTTCATTATATCCCCGGTAGAATCAACAATCTGCAAACCGTATTCAGGTAAATAACCCTCATCACTTTTTACATATACTTTTACAGAAAATGAGAGAGTAGCTGTATCCTGAACTTCATTTGAATCGGGAGAAAGATACTGGATTCCGGAAGTGATCGGAGGAACATCAGGAGCCTCCTTATTTCCACGGGCAAACAAGGGCCCTGCAATTACAATAAATATTAGTAAAGCAAGTATAACCTGAACTGTCTTTGATAATTTCATATTTTCCTCCAATAATAGCCATTTATTTAACTTATTGTATCATATATTAAATTTATCTTTTTACCCGGATTATTTCCAATTATTATTGATTTTTTAAAGAGTTCTATGGATTCATCCAGATTTTTTTCATCATTAACGTAAAAATCGGCAAGGATATCTCCTTTTTTAACAGAATCTCCAATTCTCTTTTTCAACCAGTAACCTACAGCAGGATCTACAATATCCGTCTTTTTTGTACGTCCCGCACCCAAAAGAAGAGCCACCATACCCATATCTTCTGTATTCATGGCCTGAATAAAACCATCAGCCTCAGCCTTTATCTCGATAATTTTTTCTGCAGAAGGAAGAAGGTCAGTATTATTCACCACCTCCGAATCACCATCCTGCATTTCAATCATCTGCCCGAATCGCTTCAAGGCTTCACCATTTTCTATAACCTGATTTATTTTAGCCATAGCTTTCTCTTCGGTGGGAAAAATACCACCAAGCACAAGCATTTTGGAAGCAAGTAAACACGAAACAACCTTTAAATCTCCTTCATGCTTGCCTGCCAGAATCTCAATGGCTTCAATGGCTTCAAGAGCATTCCCTACAGCATTCCCCAAAGGCTGATTCATATCAGTAACCAGAGCAATAGTTTCCTTTCCAGCCAATGTCCCTATATCAACCATCATCCTGGCCAGTTCTACAGCTCCATGAACATCTTTCATAAAGGCGCCGCTTCCCATTTTAACATCCAGAACTATCTTATCACTGCCGGAAGCAAGTTTCTTGCTCATAATACTACCCGCAATAAGCGATACATTATCAACAGTTCCGGTTACATCCCTGAGAGCATAGAGCTTTTTATCTGCCGGAACTAAATTCCCGGTCTGACCAATCACTGAAACACCGCAGGTATTAACTATTTCAGCAAATCTCTCCATTGACTGTGATATATTCAATCCTGGAATCGATTCAAGCTTATCAAGAGTTCCCCCGGTATGTCCCAGCCCACGCCCGGACATCTTGGCGACCAGACCGCCTGCAGCAGCTACAAGGGGACCCACAATCAAGGTAGCTGTATCTGCAACACCGCCAGTGGAATGTTTATCGACTTTAATTCCTTTTATAGCAGAAAGGTCTACTTTATCTCCGGAATCAACCATTGCCATTGTAAGATCTGTAGTTTCCTGCTTGTTCATCCCCTGAAAATAAATTGCCATCAGAAGTGAAGATATCTGATAATCGGGAATATCCCCGGATACATAACCATCAATAAAAAAATTTATCTCTTCCCGGGAAAGAACTTCTCCCCGTTTTTTCTTAATAATCAGATCAATAATACGCATAACAGCTTCTCCCTCTGGTAATAAGCATATTACAACTAAAAATATAAAGCTCCATAAACCTGCTATAATGTTAAAATAATAACACAGTGTAGATTAAAAGGCCAGAGAAAGCTTTAAAACGAAATTTTTATTTGATTTGCATATTATTCAGTGATAGAGTATTCTGGATTACGGGGAAATAAGTGAAAGGATCTGTTCTTCTGCCCCTGGTGCAGATACTGTTGATAATTTTAATATCTACTCTGGTTTGTCTGGGAACATATTTCTATATGTTCAATAACAGTTATGGCCCGGAGTCTTCTCTTACAATAGCTGCTTTTATCAGCAGAATTCCCGGAATATTGCTGAATATATTTCCCATTGTAGTTCTTATAAGCATCGTTCTATCGTTAATTAATACACTTAAAACTCCGGCCAACAGGGGGTTTGCTGCTCTGTTCACCTTAATTACAGCCAGTATCATCTATTATGCCGGTTATACCGGCCTTTCTATGCTGGATAAAGTTTCAAATCCTGCTCCAATAGTCTCAGTAAATCATCTTTACAACAGGAAAATTAACCCTCTGGTTGATTCAAGGGTATTTGTGACAAAACAAAATGGAAGAGAACTGGCAGTAGAAGTAAAAAACAATGACAGGCAATCTGCATTTTCTGTATACATGGATGTTAAATATATTGAAAACACAAATGAACTGATCTCCGAAAAGATGGAGAAAATAACCATCAAACCTGCAAATCCCTATTTCACAGAGATTTTCTATCCCCCGCAGCTATTTAAAAATCTTCTGGAAGATCTGGCAATTTTTAACCAATCGATCAAAGATATTTTTAAAGAATCACGATTACTGTTTATTATGACAGTCCTAAGTCAGATTGCCTTTGCAGTAGGCTGCTGGACAATTATCAGGCTCTCCAGATGGCCTTTCCTTAATGGACTTCTGGCGATTGCGGTTATCAGACTCTTTCCAGCTTATTATAGATTAAGCTACAGTGAACTTACCCAAAAAGCTATAAGTTTCCTGAAAACACCAAATGCATCAGATCTGACACCAGTAGCTATACTGCTGATTCTTGCTATAATTCTGTTCCTGTGGGATATATTATTCATTAAAAACAAAACTGCGGTAAACAGAAATGAATAAGCTGCCGCAAAAAACATTTATTATTATAATTATATTCTATATTTTGTCTTTTATAGTTTTTTTCTCATTTTCAGTACTTAACTTTGCCGGCATCACCATTGTTGGAGAAACTCTAACAAATGCTGATGCAGGGGAATTTAATATGGATATCTCTGTTTCCAGAGACGAACCATCATCAGAAACAGAAATACTCTCTAATTTTAAAATCAGCTGGATTACTGCCAATTCCCTTAGATTATTTATTTATTATCTTCTTCCAGTACAGAGTACTGCATTAATAGTTGCATTCTCTTTATTTTTCCCATGGAGGCTGGGAGCACAGAGTATGCAAATGCCTTTTATTGATGTAATTAGTAAAAGC
>JAUVLL010000143.1 GCA_030600745.1 Spirochaetaceae bacterium
AAGCTCTGGTTCGCTATCTGAACTGGGATTTTACGGCTTTATAATTTAATTCTCTTTATAGGCATGGCATACGAAATAAACGGTAAGGACAAACACAAGGTTCGCCCCTAAGATTTATAATTCCACCTCTGATACTGTCAGGGTATTACCATCAGGATCCTGAAACTTAAACATTCTCATTCCCTGTTCTGAAAACTCTCTTATCTCTCCAACAAGTTTAACATTGTGTGATTCAAGAAATTTTCTAAATCCATCCAGATCATCTATTCCCAGTGTCAGAAAATTATTTAAAGGATAATTGCCTTCACCTGCCCATTTGTTAAGAGCAAAAAATGTATTTGGAGCTCCGGGAACAGATAATTCCACCCAACCGTCTGACTCAAAAACTATCTTACACCCTAAAATATCAGCATAAAAATCCGTGGATATTTTTGTGTTCTTAACCCACAGAAACGATATTACATTTTTATAGACTGGTTTCATTCTCTGCTCCTTTTTCGGCTCCCTTTTGATACATAATACCTGCTGTTGGGCAAACTGTTACACATTCACCACAACCGTCACAGATGGTGTCAACCAGAGATCTTCCAAAGGGAGCGACCATCCTGGTACCAAATCCTCTGCCCACATAGGCAAGTACATTAAATCCTTTTATCTCTGCACAGGCACGGACACATGCTCCGCAGTTAATACATTTGTTAACTTCCATCTTAATAGCAGGATGGGTATAATCGTTCTGAAAATCACGAATATCACCTGCAAAATAGGACTGATCCGCACCATACTCTGTGGCATAAATACGAAGCTTACATTCATCTGCTGCTTCACAACCACATTCAAGACAACGTTCGGCCTCTTCCCTTGCTTTGTCCCTGGTGAAACCTGTCTCTATCTCAGCAAATGTTGTTACCCGTTCTTTATCAGCTATCAACGGCATTTCTACCTTTGCCTTTTTCTCATAACCCTTAAAAACTTCTTCACTTATATCCTCAAGCTCACCCATTGTAGAATTGAACAGTACCGGTTCTCCTGTAACTTCTTCACCTTTAAGGTACTGATCTACCGAGTAAGCGGCTTTTCTGGCATTTCCAACTGCTCTTACAGCAATATCTGCACCTGTCTGACAATCTCCACAGGTAAAAATTCCAGGTCTGTCTGTCATAAAGGTATCGGGGTCGGCAACTATTGTTCCCCATCGCGTTAGTCCTACTCCAGTATCCACAATACCATCTGTTACAACCTTCTGTCCGATTGCACTTATAATTGAAGAAGCTTCAATCTCAAACTCTGAACCTTTAATAGGTACAGGCCTTCTTCTTCCGCTGGCATCTGGTTCCCCTAATTCCATTCTAATAGCCTGGACAGTAACATCAGATCCATTTTGCTCAACCTTTATCGGAGCTGCCAGAAAATCAATCTTTACCCCTTCGTGAAGAGCTTCATCAATTTCAAAGCTGCTTGCAGGCATCTCTGCTCTTGTTCGTCTGTAAAGTACGGTTACTTCTGCACCTTTTCGGATTGCAGTTCTGGCAACATCGATAGCGGTATTCCCACCACCAACAACTACTACTTTCTTACCAATGTCCGGATCCCCGTCCTCACCAATCTGCCCAAGATAATCAATACCGGAATAAACTCCCGGCAAATCTTCACCTTCAACTCTCATAGAAGATGCACCCTGGGCTCCTATAGCTATTACAAGAGCATCGTAATCTACTTCCAGGTGTTTGGTACTTATATCCCGGCCAATTACAGTATTATATTTAACTTCCACTCCCATTCGTTCAATTGCATCAAATTCATCTTTCAGGGTTTCATCCGTCAATCTGTAATAGGGAATACCATATCTAAGCATACCCCCGGATTTTGCATGAGCTTCAAAAACTGTAACAGAATGTCCCTGAAGGCGTAAGAAATATGCTGCTGTCATACCCGCTGGGCCTGCACCAATAATTGCTACATGTTTATTGGTATCAGAAGCTGGTTCCGGTAGTTGAACCTGACCGAATTCTTTAATTTCTGTATCCGAAATATACCTCTTCATATAACATATGGAGATCGATTCCTCCACCCTGTTTCTACGGCAGGCTGTTTCACATGGCCTTGGGCATATTCGTCCAAGAGCACCGGGTATCGGAGCCTTTTCTCTAATAAGTTTTGCCGCTTCTGATTCCTTTCCCTCTCTTACAAGAGCAAGAAAGCCCTGTATATCTATAGATGAAGGGCAGGCCACTGTACAGGGGGCTACACAATCCCCCGAATGATCGGAAAGGAGCAGATTCAGGTTCATTCTTCTACTTTCTCTGATCTCATCAGACTCAACTGTAACAGACATACCGTCTGTTACCTTTGTTGCACAGGACGGAACAAGATTACCTCTGCCACCGTCTATTTTTACAACACAGAGGAAACAGCTGGTAAATGGTTCAAGACCCTCAGCATGACAGAGAGTTGGAATTTCAAATCCAGCTATTTTTGAAGCCTGTAATATTGTTGAACCTTCTTCTATCTCTACATCAATTCCATTTATCTTTACATTCACTAAAGCCATCTTACACTACCTCTATTGCGTTAAAGTTACATGCTTCAATACAGAGTCCGCATCGGGTACATGTTTCAGGATCAATTACATGGATTTTTTTTCGCCCGCCCTCAATTGCACCGACGGGACAAACCCTGGCGCAAAGAGTACACCCAGTACAATTATCTGGAATTACCTGGATAGTAATGAGTGATTTACACACTCCTGCCGGACATTTATGGTCCTTTATATGAGCTTCATACTCTTCCCTGAAATACTTGATAGTAGTCAAAACAGGATTAGGGGCAAGTTGTCCAAGACCGCAAAGGGAAGTTTTTGAGATATGACCTGCAAGCTCCTCGAGCTTATCCAGATCCTCCATCACACCATTTCCCTCCGTAATTCGGGTAAGAATCTCCAGCATCCTCTTTGTACCTATGCGACAGAATGTGCACTTTCCACAGCTCTCATTCTGGGTAAATGCAAGAAAATACCTGGCAACATCAACCATGCAGGTAGAGTCATCCATAACAACCATACCACCGGAACCCATTATTGCACCGGTCTCATTTATTGAATCGTAATCAATTGGTGTATCAAATAATCTTTCCGGTATACAGCCCCCCGCGGGCCCTCCCATCTGAACAGCTTTTACGGGATGTCCGGAGGATGTTCCGCCACCAATTTCAGTAACAATCTCTCTAATTGTAAGTCCCATGGGAACTTCTATCAGACCACCACGTTTAATTTTACCTGCAAGAGCAAATACCTTGGTGCCATAACTGTTTTTAAAAGCATATTTATTGAAAGCCCCTGCTCCATTAAGGATAATAAAAGGTACATTCCCATATGTTTCTACATTATTTATATTTGTCGGGGATTTATTTATACCGGAGTTTGCAGGGAATGGAGGGCGTAACCGCGGCATTCCACGTTTACCTTCGATAGAAGCCATAAGAGCCGTTTCTTCTCCGCATACAAAAGCACCTGCACCCTCTTTTACATGAAGATGAAAAGAAAAATCAGATCCCATAATGTTATCACCAATAAAATTTTTCTCTTCTCCGGCAGCAATTGCAATGCCAAGTCTTTTTATAGCCAGGGGATATTCTGCTCTGCAGTAAATAACACCTTCCTTTGCTCCTGTTGCATAGGCGGCAATAAGCATGCCTTCTATTACCTTATGAGGGTCTCCTTCCAGAACAGATCTATCCATAAAGGCACCGGGATCACCCTCATCTGCATTACAGACAAGGTACTTATAATCTCCCTTTGCACCTGCAAGAAAAGACCATTTAAGACCCGTAAGAAAACCGGCTCCTCCCCTGCCCTTAAGGCCGGATTCTTTTACAATAGAAACAATTTCTTCCGGTTTATATTCTTTAATACATATCGCCAGGGCCTTATACCCATCAGCATTAATGTACTCATCGATACTCTCAGGATTGATAATTCCACAATTTTCAAGGACAATCTTTACCTGCCTGTCCAGATACTTCTTCCCGTCATCGGAGAGAGCTATAAGATTTTTATCCGAAAATTCGCCTGTCTTTACCGATTCAATTAACTCATCAGCAAATTTTTTATCTACATATCCATATCGTCTTCGCTCGCCATTATGCTCAATCTCGACAATGGGTTCGGCATAGCACATACCGACACAGGAGGTAACCTCCAGATCCATATTATCTGATTTAAGTTCCTGATCCATGTAATCATAAATATCCTGTGCACCTGCTGCTATTCCACAGGAACCAAGTCCGACAAATACTCTAGTGTTTTCCATCTTTGTATTCCTTTACAATCTTTCGAACTTTACTGGAGGTTAGTTTTCCATAAACCTTATTATCTATCATTACAACCGGCGCAAGGGAACAGCATCCCAGACATGCAACCGTCTCCAGAGAAAAAAGCATATCTTCTGTAGTACCACCCTCCTCTACATCCAGCTCATCACAAATAGCAGCTGTAAGCAGATTAGCTCCCGATACATGACATGCAGTACCCTTACATACCTTTATTAAATGCTTTCCCATTGGTGTAAAACGAAACTGTGAATAGAAAGTTGCTACTCCATAGATATTTGATGCTGGAACTTCCATAACATCCGCTACAGCTTCTACAAGATCATCCGGGAGATAAGAGTGTCTTTTTTGAATTTCCTGAAGCAGGGGAATAACCTTTTCCGGTTCTGAACCCACTTCTTTAACTATCTGCCGCGCTTCTTCGAGTACAGCGTTACTGCAATCCTTACATGCCATTAAAAACTCCTATACAATGATAAAAAGTGATCAATCTCATTCTTATCAGAATATTTCATTCCTTTTTTATCATTCTTCCAAAAAAATGAGGATTCGTCATAGTAGTATAATAGAGGGAAAAGATACACAAAAAATTTTATTTATTTTTCTATGATATTGTTCCTCCAGATTGTTTTCAGGTACAAAGAATGGTATACTAAATATTACAGAGGAGAAACTAATCTATAAGGCATCTCCCGAACTGTCCGGAGAGTAGCTTCCCCTCAATGTTTATATTCAATTAGGGGAGTAGTATGAAGTCTAAACAGATCTTCCCCCTGGTTCTTTTCTTCTTCTCGTGCTGCTTTCTCTGGAGTCAGGGTACAAGCAATTTTTCATTAAATCTAATTTCCGGTGCTAAAATCCCAATAGGAGGAAGTTCTGAACTTTACTCCACCGGGGCATCATTTAATCTTAACGGTGAGTTTTATCCGGATTTTCTTCCTCTTATCTATGGTAAAAGTACGCTGGGATATAATATTCTGCCTACCCTGGCTGACTCCAATATGGCCATTGCAGATTTCAGTATAGGCGCCGGTGCAGCCATACCCGTTCTACCCAGATTATTTTTCAAAGTATCGGGTTCCGGTGGTATGTATATCGGGATGAGAGAAGGAGAATCCGGCAGTGATCCATTCTTTTCCGCTGGGATTGAATTGAAATACCTTATCAACCGATCGTTGAGTCTTGGAATAGAAAGTTCCTACATTAATTATATTTCCACAAATATAATGGAACCACTTTATCAGGGGATGAGTGTTTCCATTGGACTGACTTATAATATGGGAGCATCTTCCAGAGATTCCGAGTTCAGATTTATACCGGAATTTGATACCATATTTCCGGTTTTCTATAAATACTATGATAACAACCCTGTAGGCTCAGTCATTCTTCAGAATATGGAGCGGGGAAAGATTGATAATGTAAAAATAAGCCTGTTTGTGCCTGATTTTATGAATCAGCCTAAATTATGCGCTGAATTGGATCAAATGCAGCAGAAAGAGGAGATAGAAATTCCACTCTATGCTCTTTTTACAGACGATATTCTGAAAGTTACTGAAGGGACAAAAGTAAGCGCCGAAATACAGGTTGAATATGACTTCCTGGGAAGCAGGGTTGCAGGTAAGAGAATTGAAACCTTAACAGTAAACAACCGTAATGCAATGACCTGGGATGATGATAGAAAAGCGGCTTCTTTTGTTACAGCAAAAGACCCGGCTGTCCTAAGATTTTCAAAAGGAGTAGCAGCCGATATAAGTAATATTGGAAGCGGAGCAGTGAATTCTAATTTCAGAATGGCTGTAGGTATTTTTGAAGCTCTCTCTATATTCGGTATTGGCTATGTTATTGATCCCACTTCATCTTATATAGAACTCTCAGAAGATGCCCTTGCAGTGGATTATCTCCAGTTTCCAAGCCAGTCCCTGTTGTACCGTGCCGGAGACTGTGATGATCTCTCAATTTTATATACGGCTCTTCTCGAGTCTGTTGGTATTAAAACATCTTTTATCACAATTCCCGGACATATCTACATGGCATTCTCTCCGGATATCACTCAGAATGAGGCGGAAAAACTTTTCAGCGATGCTGCTAATCTAATCTTCCTGGATGGAGAAACATGGATTCCTGTCGAAATAACCATGATTAAGGATGGATTTATAAAAGCATGGGAGGCAGGAGCCAGAGAATGGCGGAATAATTTCATAAAAGACAGCGCAGTACTGGTTCCAATTCATGAGGCATGGGAGCTGTATGAACCGGTAGGTATTTCGGGAGTTGACAGGGGGACTGTCTATCCCGAATCAAAGGAAATTATAACACGCTACAATGCAGAGATGGAAAAATTTGTAACCAGGGAGATACATGAAAGGGTCCTTGAACTGCAGGAGAAAATAAGACAGAGCAGGAATAACCCAAGAATAATAAATAAACTTGGAGTACTTTACGCCCGGTTTGGCAAATACAGGGAGGCGGAAGAGGAGTTTAATAAGGCACTTAGTAAAGCAGACTATATTCCATCTATGATGAATCTGGGAAATATCCATTTTATAAACGGAAAGATGGAACTGGCCCGGACAAACTTCACAAAGGTGCTGGAAATAGCTCCCGATAATACCTATGCCCTCCTGGGTTTCGCAAAAGTAAGTTACGAACTGGATGATTATCCCTCTGTAGTTTCATCCTTTAATAAGATAGAAACACAGGATCCGGCAATAGCTGAGAAATATAAATACCTGGTGTCCCGATCAGATGATACCAGCAGAGCATCCGCCGCAGTCAAGGAGGCATTTGAATGGGACGAAGAATAAAATATTTAACAATAGCCATAGTCTTAATCATTTTTATGGTTCTTATGTACAGCAGATGCGGTAATACGCTTCTTGAGGATTTGGTAGTTGATGTAGAGAGGGCTCTGAACACTGTTCTGACGATTAATTCTGACGGTAATGGAACTGTAGATCCTTCCGGAGAGATTACTGTTATAACCGGAGATGTTGTTGACATATCAGCTACTCCAAATTCCGGTTATGTATTTACAAGTTGGACAGGTACAGGGATTACCTTTGGAAATCGCTACTCCGCAAATACAACTGTTAGTCTAAATGGGAAAACAGCCACAATAACAGCTAATTTCGCTGATGAGAATTCAGTCTTCAATTTAACGGTACAGAGTACAGGTTATGGAAGTGTTGAACCTTCAGAAACAATACCTACACTACCTGGAACTCAGGTTAGTATTAACGCAATATCCGATTACAGCTATGAATTTGTAAACTGGACAGGTCCGCTAAGCGCTAGTTTTGGCGATGATACTTCTGAAAATACGACTGTTACAATAACTGAAAATTCTCTTGTGCAGGCACATTTTGATCAGATTCAATATCAGTTAACTGTTTCTGATGATGGCAGTGGTAATGGAACAACTTTTCCGTCTGGTACACAGACTGTTATTTTTGGGGCTGAAACTGATATAACTGCAACGCCCTCTGAAAACTACATATTTAAAGAGTGGACAGTTACAATTGGATCTGCTCAAATAGGAAACACTGATTTTGCATCCACAACCGCAACCCTTACAAGCAGTGATGCAACAGTACAGGCAAATTTTG
>JAUVLL010000216.1 GCA_030600745.1 Spirochaetaceae bacterium
ATATTGAACCATTCATATATATCTGTATGAATATTATAATAATGATCACAGAGTTCCTTTGGAGTAACACCTTCCTGCAGGGCTTTTGTCTCTGTTGCTGTACCATACTCGTCAGCACCGCATACATAAAGTGTTTCATACCCTTTTTCTCTGCAGTACCTGGCAAATACATCTGCCGAAAGTACCTGAATAAGGTTTCCAAGATGAGGTATATTGTTTACATAGGGTAACGCTGATGTTATTAGTTTTTTCTTTTTCATAGTCAGCTACTATACCGGCTTGAAAGCGGATTGGCAAGAGGAGGACTTCCGAAACAGCATTGATAAGCGTTTTGATGAAGTCAATTAACCATTAAAAACTGCTTAAACTGGGCCTCCATCTGGTCAGGCATCATTATCTGGGATACACATTCAATGGCATAATCATCAGTCATACCGACAACATAGTCTGTTACAAGATTATCAAAACCACCATCTACATTGGTGTAAAAATCAGTCATCTTCCCCAAATAATCGCTAAAACGAACAGCAAGAAGATTATTTTCTTTTATATAAGCCCCAAGTTCATGCCCATAGCTGATAAATATCTCATTAAGATAGTCAAAAAGAAGTTTTATAATACGTTTAAAATACTTATTGTGCCCTACCAGTACAGGATTATAGTAAATATTTTTATAATTAAAATCCCGAAGAACAAGAAGTGATTCATAGATCTCATCGGAAAAGCTAATTTTACCAGTTTTACCTGAAGTTTTTATTATGTCATCCACCAGGGTACTTATTATTTTGCTGTTTGTTGTACCTACTACACGACTGCCGGCAGCTGGTATTTCTTCCTCTTTTATTAGATGCAGCTGAATGGCATCCTCAATATCTCTACCAAGATAGGCAATCTTATCAGCCATCCTCACTACTGCCCCCTCCCAGGTGGATGGATAATGGGTTCTTGCTTTAAGTACTTCAAGATTTTTCACCTGGAAATCGGGGTAAATTGACTGCTCAAACTTTTCACCGCAGTGACTTACTATTCCATCCCTGACTGCATAGGTAAGATTAAGCCCTTTACCATATTGAATAAGGTAGTCCACGACCCTTAAAGAATACAGTTCATGAATAAATCCACCGGAATCTTTACAGAAACCATCTATTATTTTTTCTCCTGCATGACCAAAAGGGGCATGCCCAAGATCGTGTCCAAGACCAATAGCCCAGGCAAGATCAGGATCAAGATCAAGGCCCTTACAGATAGCAGAAGCAATAGATGCCACATGCATTACATGCTCAATCCTCGTGCAAATATGATCATTTTTCGGAGAAAAGAACACCTGTGTCTTATGTTTGAGTCTTCTAAAGGGATACGAATGAATTATTGCAGTAGTATCCCTAAAATAACTTCCCCGAAAATCATCTTCTCTGGGATTGCGCCTTTTAAATAAGTCTTCAGAATAAAGCTTATTGATAAATTTAGTATCTTTCATAGTACTAATCTAACATATTTTTACATAAATAGAGTAATTATTTTCAATTATTGTTTGATATCTGTGTTTAAAGATTCTATACTAGGCAGTATGAAGAAGGAAAAAATACTGATTGTTGAAGATGAGCGCATTATTGCTCTGGATTTACAGCGAAGACTCATACGTTTTGGATATCCAAATCCGGTAATTACAACAAATGGACTTGATGCTCTTAAAGCCATAGACATGGACAAACCCAGTATAATTTTAATGGATATAATGTTATCCAGTGACTTTGACGGCATTGAAACTGCTTCAATTATAAAGGAAAAGTATAATATTCCATTGATTTTTCTAACAGCCTTCTCAGATGAAAAAACTGTAGAGAGAGCAAAAAAGGCGGAACCGTACGGTTATATTCTTAAACCTTTTAAAGAAAAGGAACTTTATACCACAATAGATATTGCCCTTTATAAATTTCAGTCCAATGAAAAATTGAAAAAACAGGAAAGGTGGTCTTCTGCAATTCTCCATAGTATAGAAGATGGAATTATTGCTACTACTCAAAATGGTTTAATAGAGTTTATGAATCCGGTAGCTGAGAAAATTACCGATTATTTACAGGAAGATGTCAAAAACCTATCCCTGGATAGAATATTTGAACTCACTGATAGTAAAACTCAAACATTAATTCAAATGCCTGTTTTTTCCAAAACCTTTAATGAATCTTTCATGTTTAAAGACAGTTTTATAAGTAACAAAAAACTGGAAAGAATTCCTGTAGAAGGATCGATTGCTGCAATAATTGATAAAAACGGCAATATTGAAGGTCAGGTACTCGCCTTTAGAGATATAAGCGAAAAGCGTAAACTTTCTCAAACAATATCCTATCAGGCAAAACACGATACTTTAACAGGGCTTTTAAATAGAGATTCGTTTTCCAAGATACTGGAAGAATTAATTGACGATGCTATTACGGAACTAAACAGCCATGCCTTCCTTTATCTTGACCTCGATCAGTTCAAGGTAGTAAATGAGGTTTGCGGTCATACTGCAGGGGATGAAATGCTGTTAACTACTACAAGTATAATTAACAAAGTCATCCGAAGCAGTGATATATGCGCCCGGTTAGGGGGGGATGAATTTGGGATACTGCTGAATGGGGCCCATCTTCAACAGGCATTATTTATTGCAAAGAGGCTGCAATCCAGACTGAAAGAAAGCAAGATAGTACGGAACGATCAGGTTTTTAATATAAATACCAGCATAGGTCTGGTAATGCTCAGTGAAAACTCCAAAGATCTCCAGTCTGTACTTGCAGCTGCAGATGATGCATGTTTTATCGCCAAGGACGAAGGTGGAAAGAAAATTACTGTTTATAATGATGATGAGAACTTATTTGTAAAACGACGGGGAGAAATGCAGTGGATCTCCAGACTGACAAAGGCTTTGGAAGAACACCAGTTTGAACTGTTTTTTCAACCGATTGAACCTTTAGACAGCAGTGAGGCACAGCTTAAAAAAGGAGAGGTTTTGATTAGAATGAAGGATGGATATAACGGATATATTCCCCCTTCCGACTTCCTTCCCTCTGCAGAGCGATATAAACTAATGCCTGCAATAGATCGGTGGGTTATAAACAATGCTTTAATGCACCACAAACTTTTAAGTGATATTATGGGAAAAGAAAACAATCCCTATATGTTCAGCATCAACCTTTCACCGGATTTTCTTGCAGACGAAGCTTCTTTGGATTTCATTATTTTTAAACTGGAAGAATTCGAAATTGATCCTAAGCAAATATGTTTTGAGATTACAGAAACAACAGCAATAGGCAACATGCAGGCTGCTACAGATTTTATCCATAAGCTGAAAGATATTGGATGTCTGTTTGCTCTTGATGATTTCGGAAGTGGATTCTCTTCCTTCAATTATCTTAAAAATCTTCCTGTTGATTATCTGAAAATAGACGGTATCTTTGTTAAGGATATAGATGAAGATTCGGTTAACAGGGCAATGGTAAAAGCAATAAACAGTCTTGGACAGGTAATTGGATTAAAAACTATTGCAGAATTTGTCAGGAATTCGCAGATAATTGAAGAGTTAAAAGATATTGGAGTTGATTACATACAGGGCTATGAGATTGGTAAGCCCGAACCAATCTCAAAACTAATTGACTCCTACTCCATGGCTCAGTAGAGACATTACATGCAACGTCTCTACCACATGCTACGTCTCTACAGGAATTTTCAATGATTGTACTGATGGGTATCAAACACTCAGGGAAAACCAGCCTTGGCAGAATAACTGCAGTCACATTGAACATACCTTTTTTTGACCTGGATGATCTGCTGGAAACACAATATTCAAAAGAGAGGTTATTCAGTTTCCGGGAACTGTATATAAAAATTGGAGAAAAAGGATTCAGAGATCTTGAAACAAAAGCAGTAAAGAGTATCTCTATGGAAAGTGAAGGTATACTGGCTTTGGGTGGAGGAACAATCGAAAATATCGGTGCAATGGAAACAGTAAAAAAAGCAGCTTTACTTGTTTTTCTTGATACCGAAGAAGAAATACTTTTTAAACGTATAAAAGAAAATGGGATTCCCCCTTTTCTGGAAAAATCTCCCAAAGAACTATTTCATAAACTTTATAGGAAGAGAAGAATCCTATACAGTGAAGCTGCAGATATTACCCTGAAGCTAACAAATGAAAGCCCCGGAGAAATACTAAAGCTTCTGATAAAAGAAATTGAGGATTAATTATGAGCGGCAGCAGTTTTGGAAAACTATTTAAAATTACTACATTTGGTGAATCCCACGGCAAAGGTATTGGTGTAATAATCGATGGAGTCACACCTGGAATTGAAATCAGCGAAGCTGACATACAATATCAGCTGGATAGAAGAAAACCGGGACAATCCAGTATTACAACAGGAAGAAAAGAATCTGATAAAATCCATATACTCTCCGGTATATTTGAAGGGAAAACTACAGGGACGCCTGTGGGGTTAATACTGTACAATGAGGATCAGATAAGCTCTGATTACAATTCCATAAAGAATTTATTTCGTCCCGGGCATGCTGATTTTACCTATCTGCAAAAATACGGTGTCAGGGATCACAGAGGCAGCGGGAGAGCTTCCGGCAGAGAAACTTCTGCAAGAGTGGCAGCAGGCGCAGTTGCTATGAAAATTCTGGAATCGAAAGGAGTAAGTATAACAGCCTATACAATTAAGGCTGCAGGCATAAGCTGTGTTGGAAGAGATCTTGGGGCAATAGAAAAAAACAATATGAGGGCCTGTGACAGCAATGCTGCTTTGGAAATGGAAAAGAGGGTTATTGCCCTTGCAGACAAAGGAGACAGTACCGGTGGTATTGTTGAGTGTATTGCAACAGGTGTAGCCCCAGGTCTTGGAGAACCTGTTTTTGATAAAATTGATGCAGAACTTGCAAAAGCAATGGTATCTTTAGGTGCTGTAAAAGCAATAGAATTTGGTTCCGGATTTAAATGTGCAGATATGAGAGGCAGTGAACACAATGACGAAATGGATAAAAACGGCTTTAAAAGCAATAATGCAGGTGGTATCCTTGGAGGTATTACAACAGGAGAAGATATAGTTTTTCGAATTGCTGTAAAGCCAACATCATCTATTAATATGGAACAGGCAACTGTTGATATCGAAGGCAAAGAGCAGTCGATAAAGACAGAAGGAAGACATGATCCATGTATTTGCCCAAGGATAGTTCCTGTTGTTGAAGCAATGACAGCTTTGGTTTTAATCGATATGTATAAAAGAGAAAGGGCAATACTGTCATGAAAATCGGATATTTTCAGTTTAACCCCCGGTTCGGTAAATTAGAGGAAAACAGAAAACAACTGAAAAAAACTCTGGCGAATGCTGATGCTGATCTAATTGTTCTTCCGGAACTGCCTGTTAGCGGTTATTTCATTTCCACCAAAACAGAAGCAGAAAGCCTGGCAGAACCTGTTCCAGGTCCTACTACTGGAATCCTTCAGGCAATTTCTTCTCAGACCGGAACATATTTTGTAACAGGTCTTCTGGAAACAGCAAACGGGAATTTATACAACAGTGCTGTTCTCGTTGGACCGGAAGGACCAGTTTTTACCTACAGAAAAACCCACCTTTTTTATGAGGAAAAGAATTTTTTTACTGAAGGAAACAATTACGGAATTATTGAAATAAAAGGTGTAAAAATCGGCATGCTTGTATGTTTTGACCATCTGTTCCCTGAAGCCGCCCGTACTTTGACTATAATGGGAGCTCAGATAATCTGCCACCCATCCAACCTTGTTCTTCCCGAGATTGCACAATTGACAACACGGGTACGTGCTCTGGAAAACAGGATCTTCTGGGTTATGGCAAACCGTTACGGATATGAAACTAAAGGTGATAAAACCCACAGATATACAGGGGAAAGCCAGATAATTGCCCCGAACGGGAGGATAGT
>JAUVLL010000192.1 GCA_030600745.1 Spirochaetaceae bacterium
TATAAATGCATCAGATAAAGCTGCAAGATTTGTAAGATTCTGTGATTCTTTTAATATCCCAATTATGTCCTTTGTTGATGTACCTGGTTTCCTTCCCGGAACAGGGCAGGAACACGGCGGTATAATTCGACATGGAGCCAAACTGCTCTATGCAATTGCTGAAGCAACTGTTCCTAAGATAGCTCTTATAGTTAAAAAGGCTTATGGTGGAGCAAATATTGCAATGTCCTCAAAGTCTCTTGGTTTTGACAGAACCATTGCATACCCCACTGCCGAGGTTGCAGTAATGGGAGCGGAAGGTGCTGCAAATGTTATTTTCCGTAGAGATATTAAAGGAGCTGATGATCCCGCAGCTATGAGAGAACAGAAGATAAATGAGTTCAGGGAAACTGTAATGAATCCATTTATCGCTGCAGGATTCGGTTTTCTGGATGATATCATTGATCCAACCGAAACAAGAGAACATCTCTGGAAATCTCTGGAAATGTATATGAATAAGAGCCAGGATTCACCAAAGAAAAAACACGGTAATATGCCTCTATAACGAAGAAAGGAGACGGGAGAACGGAGAAGGTAAGAGAGAGGGAAGATGGAGGGAGGATGGAGACAAGAGAAAAGGTGCGTGAAATAGTAAAAAGTGCAGGATCCTGTCAGATGGCAACCAGCGTTGACGGCCAGCCAAAGGTTAGACCAATGAAGTTTGTAGTAACAGATGATTTTAAGTTCTGGTGTACTACAGTAAATATCAGCGGAAAAGTTCAGGAATTAAGGGATAACCCCAAAGTTGAGCTCTGCTGGGTAGCTAAAAACGGTGATCATCTGAGAGTAGCCGGTATTGCTGATTTAACTGGTAATGCTGCAAAAAAAAAGAAACTTCTTGAACTTCATCCAGGAGCATTGGGACTGTTTACAGATGAAAATGATCCTTCTCTGGTTCATGTTGAAGTTGTTCCTACCAGAGTACGATGGAAGAATCATTCCTTTGGTGAGTATAACGAGGTGGAATAGGATTCCCCTGTTTTTTTATCAAAGACTGTCTGAATACAGACAGTCTTTTTTTTGATTGTGTCTATAGCTCTATTAAAACCGGCATCTATAAAGTATCATGTAAATGGGATAGGGTTTATAAATGGAAGAAAAAAAACATTTCAGATCAAAAGAGCATGCAAATAGAAAATTTGAAAAATATTTTCTTTCATTTTATCTTCTTATATTCCTCATATCATGCGGAAATACAAATCAGAGTAAATCGGAAAACTCCAGCATAAGCCTTTCACTCATGGTAAAAAGAGCGGACATCATGTGGTATCAGATGCAGATAAAGGGATTCGAAGATGCATGCACAAATCTTGGGGTCCAATTTTTTATTCTTGATAATAAAATGGATTCCAATCTTACATTAACCAATATAGATACCCTCATAAGCAGAAAAATAGATGGGGTTGCCATAGCTGTTACAGAACAAAAAATGAGCTGGATCGTAGTAAATAGAATTTTTGAAGCAGGGATACCAGTTATATCACTTAACAATAAACTTATTGACAGACAGGGAAGACAGCTTGCACCTCATATTGGAATAGATTATTCCGAAGCCGGAATATCTGCCGGAAAATGGTTAGAACTAAAAATGCTGCAGCACTCCCTCATATCTAATGAGGAGATAACTCTTGGAATAGCTGAATTAAACTCAGCAGGGGTAAAAGAAATAACTAAATGGACAAATACAGTTCAAAAAGAGTTATTGAATGGAATAGAGGGCCTAAAAGCAGATATTTTTTATCGCGTAAATTCGCCTGAAAATGATGCTGCAGGAGCAATGCTTGCCATGCAGCAGCTTATTTCCACTTACCCCGGTATAACAAACTGGATTATCTATGCAGGAAGCAGTGATAAAATGTCAGGAGCAATTCTTGCACTTGAACAGGTGGGAATGTTAAACTATTACTATACATTGAGTATAGAATGTGAAACAGATACCAGCGATATAACCATGAGCAATTCTGAAAGAGAAACAGTAATTGCTGTTAATACCTATGAACAGGGGAAACAAGCGGCAGAACTATTGTTTAATAATATTAAACTTGGAGTATCTATTCCCTCGGAAACTCTATCTCTCTACAAATTAGCCCAATGAAAAGCCTGAGTATCCGCCAAAAACTTACATTTAGTTATGTTATTCTAATTATTGTAACAGTTCTAACTATAGGGGCAATAATTTCAATTATTTTTTCAGGACAACTTACTGAGAGCAGCAAGAAACAACTAAACCTTCGAATAGAGAAAATCTCAAAAGAAATCGAAGATCAGCTTCTTATGGTTATGAAAATCACTGAAGAAATTTCTGAGAATCAGGAAATCCTGCATAACATGAATTTGGTTGATAATAATAAAAAAACTCTTTTTCTAAATGATATTCGTACTGCCATCAGTTCAACAGAAAATAGATCGCCCTTAATAGAACGAATCATTCTCATTAACCATAATCTGGAAATTCTGGATCCTGTTTATAAGAGATCACTATATAGCTCTGCAATACTTGGAGATGATGATTTTATAGAATTTTTAAGTAAAAAATATTTCTATTATTTTGCAAAACCAGGAACATTCCCCATCGATATTGAGAATAAGAAAAATACAGCTCTTACAATAGCTGTGTACCAAAGATTACTGGATAATAATTACTGGCTTATGGGATATCAGATTTCTGTTATTAATAAACAAATGCTTTTTAGCAGCATTTGGAATAGTAACAGAGACCAGATCTTTTCAGGAATAAATATTTTTAATGAAAGAAATGAATTACTTTTTAATAACGGGATGTCATTCCCCTCTGAGAAAATAAACCAGAGCCTTGATTATAGTAGATTTTCCGGTAATATTTCGGTTGATGCTTATGTTAATTCTAAAAAATGTCTGGTTTTAATTAAACTTCTTCCTACGGTAAACTGGTTTGTAACTGGTGTTATTCCCTACTCTACAATTTTTAAAAATTTAAATATTGCCCTACGACTTGTTACTTTTATCGGTATTCTGTTTACAATTATTACAGGATTGATAAGCTACTCGATAGCCAGGACAATAACAAAACCTTTGATTAAACTTACTACAGCAATGCATTCTTATGAAAAAACAGGGACTTTAATAAAAACTGACTTTATGGCATCCGGTGAACTTCAATATCTTTTAGATGTCTACAATAAGCTTGTTTCCCAAATAAATGAATTCATAAAGAGTATTTACGAAGAACAGGAGGAAAAACGAAATGCAGAACTAAAATCACTGCAGTATGAACTTGACTATCTTCAGGCACAAATAAACCCTCATTTTATTCATAATACACTAAATGCAATCGGTTACCAGGCAGAAAAAAATGGGGATACCCACGTTTTTGAAAGCCTTAAATCATTTAATATCCTTTTGAGAGCAGCCATTTCAGGAACAGAGGAGTTGATTACTATAAAACAGGAATTAAATTTAATTGAGCACTTTATTAAAATACAACGACTTCGTTACGGAAATACTTTTTCTGTAGTTTATGAAGTATCTGAAGATATATTGCAGGATATGGTACCAAAACTTATACTTCAGCCTCTCGTAGAAAATGCATTATTTCATGGAATTGTGCCATCGGCAAACTCAGGAAAAATCACAATCAGGATTCATAAGAATAAAATAAATTTATTTCTTGAGGTTAGCGATAACGGAGTGGGAATGGATGATATTCAATTGCACAATAACAAAAGTTTTAATAAAATTGGTTTACAAAATATAGAAGAACGAATAAAAATACTCTTTGGCTCCTCATACGGCCTTTCACTAAAAAGCATAAGAGGAAAAGGAACTAACGTAATTCTTACTATACCTTCCGGAGAATAGAATGCAGGAAATTAATGAGATTCTAATTGTTGAAGATGAGAAAGCAGCCCGGGACCGTTTAATTTCCATGAAATTATGGGAAAGCAATAAGTACAGGATTTGTGCCACCGCTGGTAATGGCAAAGAGGGACTTCTTGCTTATAAAAATACAAATCCGGATATTATAATAACAGATATTGAAATGCCGGTTATGAATGGGCTGGATCTTATTAAGGAAATTAGAAAAGAAAACAAGCATATCCCAATAATCATTTTAAGCTGTTATGAAAGTTTTTCCTATGCTCAGAAGGCAATCCAACTAAAAGTTAGTGATTATCTTATTAAAGATTTTCTTGAAGAAGAAGTACTGCTGGCAACCCTCGATAATGCTTTAAGAAAACAAGTAAAGGACAATATTACCGCAGCAGCCACACTTTCAACTTTTAGAGCAGAGTATACAACAGACCTATTCTCTATTTTTGAGGAACAGGATCAAAATAAAATCAGTAAATTGAAGCAGAAATATTCTTCAAAGAATTTTTTCAGTCTTCTGTATCTGCATATAGATTACTATAACAGGACTAAACATGATATTAAACCAATTACCAACGCAATTAGTAATGAACTAAGCTCAGAATGTGACAGCATGATTTCTAACATCGGCAATGGTTATTTTGCTGTACTTCTGACAGGAGACAAAGATCTTTTATTTTCAGAAATAGCTTCCCGCCTCCTGGATTATGTAAACCATCATTGTTCTGTATCAGTTACAATTTCTGCAGGTAACATATTTAAGGAACCTGACTGTATACAGGGAGAATATCAAAAAGTTAAGGAAATTCTTAAATATTCTATTTTTCTTGGTCAAAAGAGAGTTATTCTTCCATCTCATATTTCACAGCTTAGCTGGCTGAATCCCGAAATTGTTGATAATACTCTGCACAAAATTAAGGTATCACTATTAAAAGATGACAAAGAAATGTTTCTGCGAAATCTAAAACAGCTATATAAAATAAATACAGCAGGAATGATTGAGTATAATTACATGGAATATGTAAATTCAAGCATCATTGCACTACTTCTGACTTACATAGATGAAAAGAATGTAAGAGAGTCAGAAGATTTCAATCCGGAACTTCTGGATTTCAAGAGGCTGCACAGCATGGAAACTATTGAGGATATATACTTCTGGTTCAAACAAAAATTTTTGGGAATTTTTTCTCTAACTGCAAAAATGGAAACAAGAACCTTAAAAAATATACATATTAAAGAACTTATAAATATTATTAATGTAGAATTTATGAGTGATTTATCACTGGAAACCCTTGCAAACAGAATAGGTATTCACAAAGTCTACCTTAGCCGAATATTTAAAGAGAACACTGGAAAAACATGTTACGAATACATTCAGCTGCTTAGAGTAAAAAAAGCAAAAGAACTTCTTTTATCCTCTTCTCATAAAATGTCAATTATTGCAGAAAAAACAGGATTTCGAAACTATGATCAGTTTGCTGTAGTTTTTAAAAAGATTGTAGGGGAATCTCCAACATTATTTCAAAAAAAATACAAATAAAATTTGACAAAACCAAACAATGGATGCATAATTCCTTGCATAGTAAGGAATTAGTTTTGTTTTTCTGGTAAATAGTTACTTTTACAGGTAATATTTTCAACACAGCATTTTCTTATTTCATGCAAATATATCTTTAAAGGAGTTCACATGAAGAAACTGGCAAAAATCATGGTATTTGCATTAGTGTTCCTCACAGCAGGAATTGGAGCTTTTGCAAACGGTAGTCAGGATAAGTCAGCAGCTCCGGCAGCTGCAAAAATGGATGTGCAGAAAGTTGTACTCAACGACAATATCCCATCAGGAGATCTGGAACTTTTCTCATGGTGGGCAGGGGATGAGGGTCCTGCTCTTGAAGCTTTGATCGATGTTTTCAAAAAACACTACCCTGAAGTTAAAGTTATTAATGCAACTATTACAGGAGGCTCAGGTGTAAATGCCAAGGCTGTACTTAAAACAAGAATGCTTGGTGGATCACCTCCCGATTCTTTTCAGGTACATGCAGGACAGGAACTTATCGGCACATGGGTAATTGCAAACAGAATGGTTGATCTGACACCTCTGTTCGAGAAAGAAGGGTGGTTAAAGGTTTTTCCAAAAGATTTGCTAAATCTTATTGGCACAGATGATGGTATTTGGTCTGTACCTGTTAACATTCACCGTTCCAACGTAATGTGGTATATTCCCGCGAATTTAGAAAAATGGGGTATTTCTGCACCAAAATCTATAAACGACTTTTTTACAACAGCAGATAAACTTCAGGCTAAGGGGATTATTCCACTGGCTTTGGGGCAGGCATGGACAGTAAACCATCTATGGGAAAGTGTTGCTCTTGGTGTTCTTGGTGATAATGACTATGAGGCACTCTGGAAAGGCCAATTATCATGGGCAGATGCAAAAGTTGTTAAAGTCTGGGAAACAATGGATAAGGTACTTAAATATACTAACAAAGATGCAGCATCACTTTCCTGGCAGCAGGCTACAGACATGGTTGTAAATGGTCAGGCTGCATTTAATATTATGGGAGACTGGGCTTCAGGTTATCTGTCAACAACTTTGAAGTTAACTCCTGAAAAAGATTACGGATGGGTTGCATCACCTGGAACAGGAGGTTCATTTATTTTCCTTGCAGATAGTTTTGGATTACCTGTAGGTGCAGAAAATACGGATGCCACCATAGCCTGGCTGAAAACCTGTGGATCAAAAGAAGGCTCTGA
>JAUVLL010000033.1 GCA_030600745.1 Spirochaetaceae bacterium
AGTAATACCTTTTTTTATGGGAATTTTCTATTCATTTACAAACTGGAGTTCTTCCGCCCGGCTTGATAATGCTCTGCGATTTGTAGGGTTGGAAAATTTTATAAACAGTTTTAAGGATCCAACCTTTCTGTATTCATTTCTTGTTACTACTTTATACACTTTTCTTAATGTAATAGTCATAAACGTTGTTGCCCTTGCTTTGGCTCTGGTTGTGACCAGTAAACTGAAGTTTAGAAACGTTTTCAGAGCTGGGTTTTTTATACCAAACCTGATTGGCGGACTTGTTCTTGGATATGTATGGCAGTTTATTTTTAATAATGCAATTCCAGCACTTGGAGAAACCTTTGGTTTTTTAAGTGGACTGGCTAATCCTGATAATCTTATTTTAAGCAAGGTGGGTTCGGCTATTGGAGCTATGATTATAACAGGTGTATGGCAGTATGCAGGATATATAATGATGATCTACATAGCAGCTATTGAGGGTGTTCCGAAGTCTCTTTTTGAGGCTGCTACTATTGATGGTGCAAATGAATTCCAGAAGTTTAAAAATATAACAATTCCTATGGTTGCCCAGGCCTTTACAATTACGCTGTTTTTAACCCTTGTGCAGTCTTTTAAGCAATTTGATGTAAATGTTTCTCTTACTGCTGGCGGACCCTCTGCGATGTTTATGGGTAAGCCCCTTTTTGGTACAGAATTATTAGCGTTAAATATCTATAATACAGCATTTGTTAAAAATGTTCTTGCAGAAGGCCAGGCCAGGGCAGTGCTGTTCTTTGTTGTTCTGGTAATAGTTTCGGTTGTTCAGGTGAACATCAATAAAAAGAAAGAGGTGGAGATGTGATAATAAAAAACAG
Organism: Spirochaetaceae bacterium; assembly: GCA_030600745.1. Classification (GTDB taxonomy): domain Bacteria; phylum Spirochaetota; class Spirochaetia; order B11-G9; family B11-G9; genus JAJRQE01. Next base: position 858 of record JAUVLL010000033.1, read on the forward strand.
AAAATTATTTGGTCTGGAACTGATCACTATTCCTGTTTTTCTTGTATTTATGTTCCCATTCATGATCCTCATTATGAACTCAGCCAAGGATGCTTTTTCCATTACCCAGTATCCCCTGGCATTGCCGGAAAACTGGGGTATGATCTTTTCAAATATGAAAAGTATCTGGACTAGTTCAAACATTCGATATCCCTCTTCTTTTATGTATTCGGTATCTATTACAGTCATTTCACTTCTGGTAATTACTTTTTTCTCTTCCCAGGCAGCGTGGGTTTTGGTAAGAAATAATACTAAAACCTCAAAATTTATTTTTCTGATGTTTGTCGCCGCAATGGTAATACCCTTTCAGATTGTAATGTTTCCTCTTTTGTCCTGGTACAGGGCTATATATGAAGTGACCGGAATCAGACTTTTACGTACTCAATGGGGTCTTATTCTGGCCTATCTGGGATTTGGCGTGTCTCTCTCCATTTTTTTGTTTCATGGATTTATAAAGAGTATTCCCTATGAACTTGAAGAAGCGGCTACAATTGATGGATGCAGGAAGCATGAAGTATTTTACAGGATAATCTCTCCACTATTAAAACCCATTCATGCTACAGTTCTAATTTTAAACGGAATATGGATTTGGAATGATTACCTACTGCCTCTATTAATCCTGGGGAAGGGTAATAAAGTTCAGACTCTCCCCCTTGCTGTAGCAACCTTTGCAGGAGCCTATGTAAAACAATGGGATCTAATACTAACGGCTATTCTCATGGCAATAATACCTATTATAGTATTTTTTCTGATTGCCCAGAGATTTATTATTAAGGGGATGGTTGCAGGCTCGATTAAATAAAGCTATATTGCAGCTATAATCCTTCTCGATAATATTTAACTATTTAGAGAATTTGGAAATATAAATACACTGGAAACCAACAACATCACAAATAGCTTTATTTAATTTCTTGACATAATTCAGGTTTCATGCTATTTGTTAAATCGTAAGTGTAAATACTGGGTTTTGGAGATAGTCTTCCGGATTCCCATGATGGAGTTTTTATTATCACCGCTTTTTTATTTTTTCATAAAGCCTACCTTTCTTTGTTTGAATCCATGGAAATTGTGAATTGTGTGTTTGATAAGCGACATTTGGTTTATCGTTGATAAATCACACTTAATACATTATTTCATAGAAAGAGAGAGGAAAAGATGGCAAAAAAGATTTATGTAGGAAACATGAACTATGCTACAACTGAAGATGACTTAAGAGAGCTGTTTGAAGCTTATGGAGAGGTTGTTTCTGTTGTAATTATCGAAGATAGATACACAGGGCAGTCCAAGGGTTTTGGATTTGTTGAGATGGCTGAGGATGATGCTGCTACAGCTGCAATTTCTGCACTTGATCAGAGTGAACAGGGCGGCAGACGTCTTCGTGTCAATGAAGCTATTGAAAAACCAAGAAGAAACAACAGACAGTACTAACAGCAGAGACGTATTAACAGTAGAGACGTATTAACAGTAGAGACGTTGCATGCAGTCTCTACACAATTGTTTTGATTAAACGCGGTACAGACGCAGGATCTTGTGTCTCTATCGCTTTTTTTATACCCGTATCTTCTCATCCCCATTTATTCTTAATGAAAATCAATACTCTTCCGATCCTGATGGTATAGACTTTTTCTTCGGGAGTTCATAGGAAGAATGGATAAATTTGATCAATATATACAAAATCTACCTGTTATACCTGATGTTGCATCAAAAATAATGGCTATTGCAGATGATAATTTTGATATTTCATATAAAGAGCTGGAAGCAATAATTATGATTGACCCTATGCTCACCGCCAGAATATTGAAAGTAGCTAATTCTGCTCTCTATGCCAGGCAGAGTGAAATTGCGAATCTTCAGGTAGCAATCAGTTTATTGGGTTTTAAAAATATAAAGAGCCTTGTCCTTCTGATAACCGCTTCACAGTTCGCGAAACAACTTAAATCCAATGAATATATAAACAATTTCTGGCGCCATTCAATTGCAACCGCCTTTATTGCAAAGCATATTATGCACCGGAAAAAAGATAGAGCAAATGAAGAAATAGCTTTTGTGGCGGGACTTCTTCATGATATTGGCCAGGCTGCTCTTTTTCAGTCAGATCCGGTTTTGTATGCTAAGCTTCTTGAATCTACAGAAAGAGTTGATGAGTCTATAGAAACTACCGAACATAAATTTTATCAAACCGATCATCGTGAAATTGGTGCATCCCTGCTTGGGAGATGGAATTTTCCGGAAGTCTATGTAGATGCTGCAAAGGAGCACAACACCCTTAATATAAATTCCAGACATAAGAAACTTGTTCTTACCGTTACACTTGCAGATATTTTATCAGATTACCTTGGTTATGGTCAGAGAGAAGGATCACGGGATGAAATACTTAGGAATATCCTGGTACTGACTAATCATACTGAATCGGATTTTGAATATTTTAAGACTGATTATCTGGAAGTATTTAAGAATGATTCTCTTTTTAAAGAATGTCAGAGGCTCTTTATAAAATGATTTCAGAAAGAATGAAAGTTGTAAGAAAAATTGTGGAACTATTTTCCCTTTCCCTTACCATATTTTTAATTAATCTTTTTTTCCCCGAAAATCCGGGATTTTTCAAAGAAAGTATAAATCCTTATTTCCTTGTTGCAGTCTTAACATCTGCTTATTATGGTCGTAATTATGGATTTTTAAACTTTGGATTTTCTTTGCTTTTTATACTGATTCCTCTTAATACGACTATTACTACGGCAGTTTACTGGAAATTATTGTGGGATTTGGCAAGTATTCAGATTCCGTTTGTTTTAATTGCAATCTATCTTCTGGGAATAATGCATAATTCATTTGAATCCCAGATTAAGAACCAGAGATTGTATATGAAAAAGGTGTCTCTGGATAAAAATAAACTGCAAAAGGAATTGAGTTCCATCTCCGTAGTAAACAGGGAACTGGAGGAGAGAGTTCTAAGACAGCAGGATTCTGTCACGGCTTTGTATACTCAGGTAAAGGCTATGCATTCCCAGAATTTGTCAAAGACTCTAGGCGTTCTTATCAGTACTGTCCAAAAATTTTCCTGGGCAGAGAAAGCATCTATATGGGAATATGAAAAGGATAGTAAGCAGCTTGTTATGGTTGCAAATATTGGATGGGATTCTGATGATGTTTTAAATACAATTGAGAGTATTGATTCCACAATAAATGGGTGGGTATTCAGAAATGATCGTATTTTCTCTGTAAGAATGCTTTTAGAATATGAAAATCTATCTGCTATGGATAACCAGCGGAATATTCTTACCTTTCCTATAAATCTCTCAAATTCAATATGGGGTGTATTAAATATTGAAGCCATGCCCTTTGCCAAATATAACCTTTATACGGAAAAGCTGTTGGCAATTCTTATAGATCTTGCGGGAACGGCTATTGAGAGAGCCGTTGATTATGAGGCTCTGATAGAATACAATGAAGTTAATCCTGTTACGAATCTTCCATCAGCATCTCAGTTTTTTACTTTTATAGAAAATGAGATAGAAAAATCATTCGAAAATAAAACTATTTTTTCGGTCATTATCCTTGAATTTACGGAGTTTGATGAATTAGTAGATAAGTACGGAGAGAAGAGGATATATCAGATTCTGTTATTAATGCTGGAAAAATTACATTCTCTTTCCGGGAATATGGTTGATTTCTTTCATTATAAGGAAAAAAATCAAATAGCCATCTATTACCCGAATATTGACTATGATGGTGCTTCACTCTTTTGTCTCGAAAGTCTTGGTGTAATAAACAGCTATAAATGGACGATCAATGACAATAAAGTATTCCTGGATGTTATACTGGGATATTCTTCATTGGGTTCCGAAGTTATTAAAGTGGATGATCTTCTTGATCTTGCCGAGAACTTGCTTGCAATGCAGAAGGTTTAATCCCTGGGTTTTGTTCAATGTAGACTATGTTTACCTATGATGGCTATATGCTTCTGTTTTACTTTGTTAGAGTCTGTGTCATTGGTATAATGGAGGTATAATGCATATAGATAAACCTGAAATTATCACATCGCAAATAGCTTATATGGATGAATATGAATACTTTAGAAACAGGAAAGACAGGTTTCTTCCAAAGACCCCTACTGCAGCTTTAAAAGCTTATCAGGCAGGATTTCTTCCCATATCAGTATTTACCTATAAATCCGGTTCTACAAAGCCTCTTGATGAGAAGCCCTATGATATTGAAGAAATTGAAAGACTTCTTTCCAGGGAAAATCTTGGATTGGAAACGAACATAGTGCTGATTAAGATTTTCGAGGATTTGATTTTTTCTGAAGATCAGGAAATTGCACTATTTGCAGCAGAAAGCATTAATATTATTGAAAACAGGTACAATAAGCAGATAGAGGAATTAAAGCAAAATAAGAAGCAGGAGGAGTTTTCTGAAGTATCCAGTAAACTGGGAAGACTTTTTTTTGAGTTGGCGATTCTAAATAGGGAGCGTAGATCGATAAAGAAGTTTTTTCTGCGTGAATCCTATCAATATTTTTCAGATATTCGCAGGAACAGAAAACTTTTAGCAGAAGAGCTGAATACTCTTGTTAGAATACTTCTTGAACTGAAACTCTATATGAATGCAGCGGATATAATTGAAAGAGAAAAATCTGAAGAATCTGTAGAATATTTATTTCTGAAAGCAGAGATATGGTTTGCCATGGGCAATTATACAGAGACTCGTGATATTTGCCGCAGGATTCAGGATTTTCCTGAAGTTCTAACAGATAAAGAGCAGATGACAATTGATTATTGGTTGGGTATGTAGATGGCCAATAGACTAAGAGTATGTTTAATTCTTGAAGGTTCTTATCCATATATTACCGGAGGCGTTTCATCCTGGGTGCAGGATATGATTTTGGGTATGACGGATATTGATTTTGTACTTTTTAGTATTTCTCCTGCAGGTGAACAGACTCTTAAATATGATATTCCAAAAAATGTAGTGGAGCATAAGGATATTGTTCTATCATATTTACCTAAAAGTACAAGAAAAATAAAAGGTAAAATTAAAACTCTCAAATTAATAAAAAATATGCATGCAGATTTTAAAAGTAAAGCTCATACCAAAATTGGGGATATTCTTGAAAGACTTCCGGAAGGGTCATACCTTTATGATGAAGCAGTTTCCAGTGATATTGCCTGGGAAATGCTGGGGAAAGCTAATGTACAAAATAACCCGATGTATTCTTTTTCTGATTATTTTTGGTCATGGAGATCTGCACATAATATGATTTTTACAGTTCTGGGAGCAGAACCTCCAGTTGCTGATATTTATCATTCTGTATCTACAGGATATGCAGGACTTCTGGCTGTAGCAGCTAAACTCAGGCATGGAAAGCCCTTTCTGTTAACTGAACATGGTTTGTATCATAAAGAGAGAGAGATGGAGCTTAGGAAAGCCCAGTTCCTAAGAGGTTACCAGCGGGATATGTGGATAAAAATATATAACAGCCTAAGCAGAATGGCATATCACCAGGCGGATATTTCAACATCCCTGTTCGAATATAACAGACGAATACAACTGGAACTTGGTGCAAAGGAAGATACCTCCTTAGTAATTCCCAATGGAATAGATGTGGAGAAGTATTCTTCTGTAAAAAGAGCTCTCCGTGAAGGTTTTCATATTGGTTTAGTTGGAAGAGTAGTTCCTATCAAGGATATTAAGACCTTTATTACCATGTCCCGTATGGTTCATGAGCATATTAAGGATGCAAGATTTTACTGTATTGGTCCCACAGATGAAGATGAAGCTTATTATGAAGATTGCAGACGAATGGTTGAAAGTTTTAATCTTTCCAAGGTTTTTGAATTTACAGGAAAACAAAATGTTCTTGAGTACTACTCCTTTCTGGATGTTATGCTCCTTACGAGTGTCAGGGAAGCTCAACCTCTGGTTATACTGGAGGCCTATGCAGCAGGAGTTCCTGTTGTTTCAACCAGGGTTGGGAATGTCCCTGAGATGCTGGATTATGATGACAGGTTCCTTGCTTCTTCTAAAGATGCGGAAAAACTTGCATGGAATGTTAAGTATATAAAAAATCATCCGGAAGAGATGGAGGAAATTATTAAAAGTAATAAAGAAAAGGTGAATACTCTATACAATAAAAATGATCTGTACACTACTTATCAAAATCTATATCACAGGCTTCTGGAGAAATAATGGCAGGTATAGGATTTGAGCTGCAGAGAGTCTTAAAGCAGGGAGGTATGACCGGGGCATTTAAAGTTGCTCTGGCTGGTATAATAATTGTTGCCGGTCCCTGGTTAATCTCAATACTGGGAATTTTTGCTCTTTCCCGTTTTGCAGGATTTGCATTAGAGGAAGGGGGCGCTCTTTTTACAGCTGCTGTTGTTTATTCCTATGCATTTTCATTGTTTTTTTTTGGTGGTCTGCATTATATTTATACCAGGTATACATCTGATCTTATCTATGTTAAGGATGACTCACGAGCATTTGCCACACTCCTGCTGGCAATGATGATAATTGGAATCCTCTCCACTATAACAGCAGTAATAAGTGTTTATTTTATTAAAACAGATCAGGTTGAAAACCTGCTTATGTACAGGGTATTTGCTGCAGTTTTGTTTGTATCTATTAATCTTATCTGGCTGGTGATGATATTTATTACTCTGCTAAAAAAATATATGACTATTTTTTTGGTTTATATCATAGGAATGACATTTTCTTTTGGAGCTGTTTTTATCCTGGGAAAAGAATATAAACTTGGCGGAGCCATGGCTGGGTTCAGTATTGGACAAGTCTCAATTCTTGTCATGCTGCTGCTTCTGATACGCCGTTATATAAAACCGGGGAATATATTCAGAGAGATAAACCCCCTTGCTTCATATTTTAGAAAATATAAGTTTTTACTGGGTGCCGGTGTTTTTTATTCTGCAGGAATTTGGATCGATAAGATTGTTTTATGGTTTTATACAGGTAGCTCTGTAGAAGGTACCTACCTGATTTTATTTGAGCAGTATGACATGACAGTTTATTTTGCAAATCTTACTTTAATACCCGGACTCGTTTATTTTATGGTTTTTTCCGAAACAAATTTTTATGTCAGACTTCGCAGGTTTCTTATGAAGATAAGTACCAGGACATTTACAGAGATACAGAAAGAAAAACATTTTCTGATGAAAACAATGTTGACCAGTATAAGAGAACAAAGTCTTTTCCAGGGTGTCATTACAATTGGGCTTGTGATTCTTGCGGGAAATATAAGTACAAATCTTTTGGGAGGACTTTCTTCTCTTGTTACTTTGAGACTTGTTCTTTCCGGGGTATTTTTCCATCTTTTATTTCTTACCTTACTCACTTTTCTTTTTTATCTGGAAAGGTATAAAGAGGCATTTATTACGCAAGTTTGCTTTTTTTTTATTAACTTTGGAGGTACATTGTACTTTGCCAGTCTTTCGATTCCGATCTATGGTGCTGGTTACATGGCTGCAGGAATTATTACATCTATTTTGTCGGGGTTATATTTATACAGAGCTGTTCAAACTATGGATAGAAGAATATTTGGTCTCCTTGAACGGGATGTCATTAAAAGAGGAATTTAAATGGTAAAGAAAATTATAGTTTTATTGGTAGTTTTATTACTAATATCCGGGGTTGCTTCTGCACAGAATGAAAATGAAATCACCAAAGAGGAGGCAGTACCTGCAGAAAAAATTAAGCCTGTTCTTCCTCAAACCGGATCCAGTATTATATTTATTGAGGGTGAAGATGCTGTAGCAACAAATTTTAATCGGGAACCCATATTGAATTACAGCTGTTCGGGATATGAAACTCTTCAGCTAAATCAGGCTACCGGACTTCAGGGTGATTCTGTATATTATGCTGATTACGTATTCTACGTGGAAGAAGACAGTGATTATGAGTTTTGGTATGGTGGAACCCCTCCCGGCAACAAGGATGAACTGGTTCCCTCTTTCTCATCACCTTTTCATTATAAACTGGATAGTTTCTATGAATATGATGTATATCGGGAAGATGTAAATGTTGTGGGCGGATATGCTCCGGCATATTACTGGAACTATGTATCTGACATTACCCTGTCCAGAGGAGAGCATAGAATTACGTTTGAGGTACCCGTAAGGAGAAGTTTTGACAGTAAGTTTTTCTTTTATCTGGATAACTTTTTTCTTGTAAAAAAAGTCGATGGTGCTCGTGTTATAGAGGGGGATATTCCCCCTGTTTTTCCAACAGATATGAATAACCGGTTTATGGATGCTCCCTTTAGATCTATAGAAGATTATGAAATTTCAATTAGAGATAATCCGGAGGAATCAAGAAATTACATTGAAATATCTATGATCTATTCTTTAATTGGAGATTATCTCAGTTCTCTTAAGAACCTCCGGAAAGCACTGCTTCTTGAACCGGATGATCCTGATATTCTTTTGTTGACTGCAAAAAATTATATATGGAAAGGATCTTATTCAGATGGATTGTATCAGTACCGTGACTTGCTTCAGCTTGTGCCGGAAAAGATAGATGTATGGACTGAGGCTGGCAAGGTTGCCGCCTGGATTGGTCAGTATGAAACTTCTATAGAGTTTTTTTCCGAAGGAGCCGAGCTCTATCCGGAAAATTTAAGTCTCCAGGCAAATCTTGGTATCACCTATCTATGGTCAGGAGACTCTTTTGCAGCGGAGAAACAGTTTAAGCTTGTGAATAATCTGGCAGGTGATGATCTTCTACTGAATAAAGAACTGGCTGGAATTTTTGAAGTAAATGGATATCCTGATAAATCTATAGAAATATATAACAAAGTTATTGATCTGTATCCTGGGGATCTTGAAACCCGTTTTCTTCTTGAAGATGCATATATTCAGAATAATCAGCGTAATAAAATTGAATCATTACGAAAAAATACAGCAGAAATCTATGAAACTTCTCCCGGGTTCGAGAAGGTTGTTCAGACTTTTTATAACAAACAGGTAATGAAAGAAAAAGTAATAGCTGATTATGAGGAAGAACTTAACAATGATCCTGATAATCTTATTCTTCGAAAAACTCTGGCAGAGATCTATTTTTGGAATGGTGATAAAAAGAAAGCAATAAATGAATATTTAAATATTCTTACAAATTATACTTACAGAAATTTAAGAGAGACTGAGAAGAGTGAAGTTCAATACTATGAAATAATAGACAGAAACTATGCTTTACTGCATTTTTTAAATAAAGTGCCTTCATACTTATCTAATTCAGTACGGGAACTTAATACTGATCTTGTAAATTATAATAAAGCTTTAAGCAGTCTTACCACACTTGAAAAAAAGAATGAGGCGGCAAAAGCAAAAGGGAATGAGTCTGATTTTGAGGCAGTACTTAGTCTGGAAGAAAAAATAAGAGTCAGTGAAGATGTTCTTGCTGCCAGGATAGCTGCGAAGGCAAGCTTTGTTGAAAAATATCAGTTTCTTATTGATCAGTTTAGTGATGATACAGAATATCTTCTTAGAATTCTTACTGAAGAAACTGCCGTTACCGAAACATTTAATAAATTAACCAAAGGGAGTAGTTGGAATTGGGATCGTACCGGTATGATAAAAGAGCTGGAGGCGGGGTATAAAAATGGTCTGGATCTGGCAGCTTATGTTATTGGCAGGATTTATCAATCTGAGGGAGATCTGGATAAAGCAGCTACATATCTGGATACAGTTATTAAAAGTGAAATAATTTTGGAGGATGCTCCTTTTGCAGCATTTCAAAATAGTTTATGGCTTGGTAATAATGAGAAACGTTCAGAGATATATACAAATTATACTGATGGAATAGTATCTTATGATGGATATTTATATGATCTTGTAGATTTTCTTGATTATCTTAATCTTAAAGATGATGAAATATTCGGTTTTTTAAGCGATGATCCAGTAGGTTCTGTAAAAACTATATCAGATGATTTTTCTAAAATAAAATACGGTCTTAGTGAAGTGCAGTCCAATGTTAAGAAAAATATTATCAGTATACATAGAATTCTTGAAGAGAAGATGTTTCAGGGGTTTTATCGTTTGGCTGAACAAACATATCTAATTAGGAATGAACTGGGAGATTTTTATCAAAACGAAAAGATGTTTCCAGAGGCTATAGAACAGTACAGGCAGGTGCTGGCAATCGATCCCTGGAATTTAAGTGCAAAATACAAACTTGGCCAGGTATATCATTGGAATGGAAACTGGGAAAAAGCTCTTGATCTATATGAGGAGGTTTACAATGAGGATCCTGTATTTGGAAATGTAACCTTATTTTATAACCAGCTTGCAAGAGAACATGCAGATACATTTGACTTTGTTGGAACAACTTATGCAGATAATCAAAAAATGATATTTGAAAGCGATGTTTCCTATAATACCAGTATAAATGGAATTTTTTCTCTGGGTTTTAATTACAATGTTAGTAATAACCGGGACTTTATTAATAATAATACTTATCTTCTTCACAATTTATCCATTCAATTACCGATGGATCTTTCCCTTTTTATACTGAGTCCTGAAGGTGGAGTATATGCACAATCAGATTTAATAAATAATACTTTCTCTGATACTCCGGGTATGGATGATTTTTTAGGTGAATATAATGTATACCCATTCGGTGGTGTTTCCGCCAGTATCAGGACTGGTCCCTTTGGAATATACGGTACTTATCAATACGGCTGGGAGGAAGAATCTTTAGAAACCGGTAGATCCGCCGTTTCATATCAAAAAGGTGAAATTTCAGCACAAGTGGATTTTAATTATACACAGATTCCTGTTTTAAAAGAAACTTCTTCACTTATTTCCGGTTTTGGCAGATTTGTTGAAGATGGAAATATTGTCTATGGTGGTTCTTTTGAGTTGCTGAATGAAGTGAAAATAAACAGGAATCCGGATATTAGTCTTAATTTTTCCGGAAGACTGATTTATGAAGATTCTGCTAATGGAAGTACAGACGACTATTGGGCTCCTTCAGACTCTTTGTCTGCAGGTGGTGGCATGGAAGCCGCGGCAGCTGTTAACCTTAGTGATAAAGTGATTGTAGGAGACAAGTTTTCCCTAAGGGCTGATTATTTTTCTGATACTCTGGATTCAGGAGTGGATTTTACCTTCGGGAATATTTTTGAATATGGAAATGGAAATTTTGGCGGGTATATTAAACTTGAAGGAACTATAAGAGATTCAATGGACTATTGGTCTATGTCCTTAAGTATAGGTAGTTCCGCTTCTCTGCCGGAATTGTTATCATTGTAAATTAAGGAAATCTTATGAAAAGAATAGTTGTATTATTAGTTTTGTTATTTTTACTTACAGGATTTAGTTTTTCTGCAGATACCATATATCAGAAATCTGTACTTGCCCTTTATAAATCTTCTGAAGGGCAGACAAAATCTGAAAATGAGATCTTTTTCTATCTTTCCAGACCCTTCACGGAGATGGGATTGAAGATTGTCTATTGGGATATTGACCGGGGATTGCCGGGTAAGAGTGTTACCAAATATTCAAGAGCAGTTATCTCCTGGTTTAGAGGTCCTTCCATGCGGAATGCAGAAGAATATCTAACTTTTTTGGACGGGATGTTTGAGGATGGGAAAAAAGTTATTGTAATAGATAACTTTGGTGCCTATCAGGACAGAGCTACTGGTGATTATATGCAGCCATTAAGATTAAATTCCACCCTTGCCAAATTGGGTGTAATGTATCATGGAGACTGGACACAGGACGGATCTCTTTTGAAGATTGCATATAAAGACTCTGAAATGGTAGAATTTCAAGGTAAGCAGAACATAAAAGATTCTGCTTTCTTTTATAAATTTATCCAATCTGACAGAGAAATGGATACCTGGCTTTCTATTCGGAGAACAGACAGGGATTATGATCCCAGCCCGATAATTGTTACAAACAGGAACGGCGGGTTTGCTTTGAGCCGTTATCTCTATCGGGTGGAAAGCGGTAATGTGAAATTATTGCTGAATGTAAGTAAATTTTTACGGCAGGCCCTGTTTCCTAAGCCTAAAAGGCAGAAAATTGCTGTTTTAGCAGAATCCAATAATGAAAAAGCTCTTGCTGTGTTAGGTTTTACAGAGAGTGTCTTAAAGCGCTCAAAAATTGATTATCAGATAATTTCAACAAGGGATTTTCGTGGTATGGTTCCTCTGGATCTAACCCCTTTTACATCCGTTGGACTTATTTTATCTTCTGATAACGGCCTTGATCCTGCAATTTTAGATACGTATTTGGAGAATGGCGGGAGTATAGTATCATTAATTAATGGTCGTTATGATAAAATTGCTCCCTATCTTGGTATTAAAGAACAAAGAAGAGGAATACGGAATTCAACAGGATATCGATTCGAATCAGGCTTTTTTACAGGAGAAAATATTACTCTGGAAGATCGAACAGTAGAATGGAGTCCTGGATGGGGAATCCCTGTAAATAATGCAAAGATACTTGCGACCGATTACAGCAGGCGGTTTCCGTTGCTATGGAAGGCTAAAGTTAATAATGGGAATGTTCTTGTATGGAACTGGGATAACTTCGTATATGGTGAATTCCTTGGATATATTCTTGAATCTTTTATCTATATACAAGCTGTAGGTGTCGCTGCCACTCCTGCCTTAAGTATTATGTATCTGGATGACTGGCCTTTACCTATGTACAATGTTGTCAGAAATCCTTTAAAAATAACAGATACGGATTTCTATACAAATATGTGGTGGCCGGAAATAAAGGAAATCCTGGCTATCTGGAAGCAGCCTTTTTCCAGCTATATTATTTTTAATTACAATGCCACCACCAAACCTCCTTTTGAGACAGGGGAGTTCTTTGTAGCAAAAGGGAATGCCCCAACCAAAGCGGCTTATGAACAGCTTGATGCAGGTATTGAACTTGGCCTTCATGGATACAATCATGTTTCTCCCACATTGCAGAAGTCTGAAATAAATTCTTTTGTATGGTCCTCCAAATCGGAACTGGAGGTTGGTTTTACCCAGGCAAAAAATGAATGGATTCGCTTACTGGGAGAGTACAGTCTTCCCCGAACCTATGTTGCACCCCATAATATTATCTCGAAGGATGGTTTGGAAGTACTTCACAAGGTGTTTCCCTCTATAAAATCTGTAAGTACACTCCGGGCTGGTGAAGGGGAAGGTGAAACTCATGATTTTGGACCGTATCCTGATTTGCCGGATATTTATATGATGCCGAGGATGACCTCGGGTTATCTTTTAACATCAGAGATCAAATCGGGTATTGTTTCCGGTATAGCGGGCCCCGGGCTCTGGAGCCATTTTGTTCATCCGGATGACCTTTTTGATCCCTTTAGAAGTAATGAGAAGAGATGGGAAGAGCTTAAGGGGGAGTTTAATTCCATGTTTGGATTTGTACGAACAAACTATCCCTGGCTTAGGCCGAGAAATGCTTACGATGGATACAGAGCTATGATGGAGTTTGATGATACAGGAGTTGATTTCAGATTTATAGGAGATGATCTTGTTGTAAATACCAGTGCTTCCGGATTGATTTTTCGCATGAGATTTGATGGCAAAAAGATAAAAAGTATAACAGGGGGAACCCTGCTTTATTCCTATAAGTCTATGGATGCTGCTGTTATTCAGGCGGAGGAGCCGGAGGTGAGGGTGGAATTCAGGTAGGGGAGTTAGTGAGCAGTTATGAGTTAACAGTAGCCAGATAATTGTCAGCTGCTCCCGGAATCATGGTAGCGATTTTTTTATTACTTTTCTCCTTGTTCTTTTTAGATAGTGTCAGTTATTTATAGATATCTGTCAAGTTTGCCGGGGAATTGAGTATAATCTTGATAATTCATTTTCTGGATATAAGAATGAGATAATATGAGAAGTCTCCTCCCTTAACCGACAATCGTCGTTTTCGCGGATTGGTTACCGCAAATGCTTTATAATAAGCATTAAGTAATAAAACCAGGAGGAGACTATGAATAATGTAATCTATGCTGGGCTGGAT